>JACSRR010000163.1 GCA_014879635.1 Ignavibacteriaceae bacterium
TGCTCGGCGGTTAAAACCTTTTTTATCATGCGACCGCCTCCGGGGTCGAACAAATCTGAAATTCTTTTTTATTACAAATATGTGACATCTCCGGCGTCAAAAACCATTTTGTTATTTCTAACTATTATTTTATTAACTAAAGAGTAATCAGAGATAAAAGTTCACTCCCAACCTCGTGTCAGGATAACTGATTACTGTCAACTGTCAGCGCTAGCGAACTGTCAACTGCGTTTCGCTAAACTCTTCACTCTTTTTAAAACAAAAAAGCCGTCCTTTTTCAAGGACGGCTTTCTTATAAAAGTCAGTTAAATATTACTTTAAGAGCAACATTTTGTTAACTAATCTCTGACCGCCTGAAACGAGTTCATAGATGTAAGTACCTGAAGCTAACTCTTTTGCATCAAAAGTGAAAGCATAAGGACCTGCTGCTAATTCTCTGTTAACTAAAACGGCAACTTCTCTACCTAAAACATCGTACACTCTCAAGGTTGTTAAACCTGATTGAGCAATGTTAAATTTAATTTCGGTAGATGGGTTAAAAGGATTAGGATAGTTCTGATATAATGAATAGTCAGTAACCACGCCTTCAACTTCTCTTAAGCTGCTTGGATTAGGGTTAACAAATTTTTGAACTGCGTTAAATGTGCTAGCACTGAAGCAACCAACATAAGCTGTGTCGCCTGAAGGAGTGAAAGCAATACCTCTTGGTCTTTGAGCTGCAGAATCTGCACCGGCTTGGAATACCCATTTTAATGAATCTGTTAACTCATCATTTTCAGTATCGTAAGCATACCAGGTAGCAACATCATAATAAGTTGTAACATCAGGATATCTGTTAGGTCTGTCATTTAAGGAACCTGAGGCAACCCAAAGTCTGTTGTACTTAAAATTCCATCCAAATGATTCACTGTCAAAACCTTTTAAGATAGTATCAGTTAAAACAAATGGTGAAAATTCGTCAGCTCTGGTATATTTATAAATAGCGTGGTTTGTGTAACCTGCCCAGAAAATTGTATTACCGTCTCTTGATACTTGGAAAGATCTTGAGAAACCTTCGGTAGCATCTAAAGCATTACCTAATGCAGAGAAAGTGTTATCAAACATTTTTAATGGACCTGCACCCGCAACAACATGTGCCGTGAATAGATTACCGTTCTCATCAATTGCTGAAGAAGTTAAAGCTGCATTAGCAGTAGGGATAACTTTGCCTAAAACTGCTCCTGTTTTATAGTCAATTCTATAAACTCTGTCAAAAAAGGAGGCGATAATATTACCGTCATTGTCTGTGGTTAAACCTCTACCTGACATATCAAATAGATTGTCATTAACTCCTGCACCAACTAATCTTTTAAGAGGTGAAAACGGAGCTTCTGTTCCGTCAGGATTATAAATATAAAGTACTCTAACATTAAGAATACTGTCCGGTGTTACATGAAGAGTGTCAGTAGCGCCAAACAATTGTACCCATACTCTGCCGTAAGGATCAACTGCTATACCATGAAGGCCTGAGCCTTTTTTCAAAATTGTATCATTAGGGAAATTGCCTAATGCCGACCAACCTTGAGCGAGTGCCGGAACAGAAAGTAGTACTAAAAGTACTAATGTCGTTAAGATTTTTTTCATTTGATTACTCCAATAATTTATTGTTAAGTCGAAAATTAATGATTTTTTGAATCATATACAATAATTCAATACTTTACAATCGTTTATCTACCGTAATATGGAGCACCTGATTTCATAACCCTAATGGCAAATGCATTTTGAGGAATGATTGTGGTACCCTGTACAACAGTTGACCGAACATAGTAAAGATTCTGCCCGTTATCCCAAGAGAAAAATAGAGCCGGATATGGCTCAAATACGCCTGGATACAAAGCTTCTGCCTGACCCGATTGCGTAATTTTTATTATTGGGTCAGGTAAATTTGTTGCAGCGTACAAAACACCGTCTGCATCAAAAGTTATGTTGTTTATTTGTACATTAAAACCGTATGTAGCGGTAAAATCGAAGAATAATTCTTCGGTTCCTAAATTGTTAGACGCATCAATTGCCATTTTGTATATTCTTGCCGAAGAATCTACGGAAACACCAATGTAGAGATTATTATTATAAACTCTCATTGCTCTAACGCTGTACGGAAAAGGAAATGTGGCAACTGCTTTGTTGCTCATTTCAACTCTATAAATAAAGTTTGCACCTGTACCGTTATTACCGGCTGCATACATAAATCCGTTTTGATTGAAATCCATGTCAATTATACGGGTAGAACCGGTACCGAGTGCTAAAAAGTTAGCTGCAGCAACACCTTCGGTAATTTCCCATATAGCTCTTTGTTGATTTCTGAAACCGTACAATTTACCGTTAAAAAATCTCAAAACAGAATATCTAAGACCACCGCCAATATCGGGAGTATATTTTGTCATAACTCCTTGAGGGGTGAGTTTCATAATATTATTTGTAGCCTGATTTGCTAACAATGAGATATACAAGTTGCCTTGATTATCAAATTCCATTGCAGATGGCTCTTCAAAATCTTTAAAAGGGAAAACGGGTAAATATGCTTGTTGAAGTATATATTTAGCCGTATCGCTGAATTCTAAAGCACCAAGAACACGAACTTTTATATTAGCGGTATCACTACCCGGTGCAATATTAGCCGCTTTTACAACCAATCTGGTAGGCGAGGCTTCTAAAATTGTGCCGGGATTAGAATTAAACAATACTGTGTTCTCTTCTAATACGGATGAAAAATTCTGACCGTTTATTGTAATAACGGTAACTCCGCTAATTCCGCCGGCTGCCGGTTCAATTGCACTTATCACCGGTTTTGGTTTACCTGTGGCGTTCGGATCAAATAAACTCGGGATTTCCTTTTCGGCACAACCCGTAGTTAATACAATCTGAACGGAAAAAATTAAAAGTAGAAGCTTAATAAAGCCTCTACTTTTAGTGTATTTTGATATTAATTCTTTCATTTCTAACCTGCTTTAATTTAAGGTTTATCTTAGTAAATGAATTTTACTGAAAAATTGTGAACATCACTAAATATGCCGAACGGCGTATAAGCGTAGTCAATACCCAAAGTTACTCCTGACAAAGATTGTTTCAATCCAACACCTGCACTGAAATTTCTCTCATCATTAGGGAAAGAATAACCGGCTCTAAGTGACAAAGTGTTATAGAAGGTGTATTCGCCGCCTATAAAAATTTGTTCAGGAAAATCTCTCGGGTGAGCTGCGTCAACAGAAATCAATAATGAGTGAATTGAACGGTCAACATCAAAGAAATCCATTGCATCGGCAGATAACCCTAACTTGAAAGTAAGTGGTAGTTGAAATCCGTCATTCTTATATTTTAATTCGGTAGAGAAGTTACGAACTGACATACCAAATTTCAAGCTTTTAAAGCCTGTGTAATAAAGAATTCCAAAATCAAATGCAATAGCGTCAAGTTTGTTTTCTTCATACATAAAAGCACCGGCATCATCTATATTAAAAGGAGCCGAACCTAAATCTTGACGAACATACTTAACATTACCGCCAACTGAGAATTTATCCGAAAGTGCGTTTGCATATCCGATACCTATTGAAAAGGCTTTGGGCGAGTAGGTACCCCACTCACGATAACCTTTATCAACGCTACCATCAACAACTGTTCCGATAAATTCACCGTAATCTACAGAAACAAAAGTGAAACCAATTTTGCCGTATCTACCGTCTGCAGGGCTGTAAGCAGCACTTGCATACATATAATTAATATCGGCAATCCATTTATTCACCCCAAAACTTGCGTCAGCCGTTCTATCCATAAACCCTAAATTTGCAGGGTTATAAAAGAGGGATGAAGAAAAGGATGAAATAGAAGTATAAGATTCTCCCATAGCAGTAGCACGGGCATCTGTAGGAGCACTTAAAAACTTGAAGCCTGTTTGAGCTAATTTAACTCTGTTCTGAGCAAAAGAAAGGTCTTGCGAGAACACAAACAGCAAGTTTAAGACAATAAAGATTTTAAATATTTTATTCATTTTACACCTGCCGTTCTATCTTATTATTGTAAACTTAGCAATTTGTTTTTCACCGGTATTATTATCGGTGACAACAGCGATATAAATACCGCTTACAACAATCTGCCCTGAAGATGTAACTTGATTCCAGAAAGCGTCACCGCTTCCGTCTCTATGCTGAATTTCATAAATGAGTTCGCCCATTTCTGTAAATATTTTAATATCACAGTTTCCGGGAATATCATAAAATGCAATTCTATCACCTGCTGCACCTCCGGGGAATCTAATTTTATCCGGAGCGGATGTAGAAATGTACGGATTTGGTACAATTCTAATTTGATTGATAGCAGTACCTGCAGGTCTTTTTAAGCTTGCGGGGTCATAAGTTTGAGTGTAATACCTGCTACTTTGAAGCCTGCCTGCCGGTGTTCCTGCTCCACCTGCTTGATTTGGGCCTAATGCAGTAATATAATAATAGTAGTCAAAACCACGGGAAAGAGTAACATCATCATAAGAACGGGCACTTCCCGGGAGATCTGCAATTTTATGATAAGTACTGTCAATGTTACCTAAAGCTCTGTATATTTCAAAGCCTTCGGGGCTTTCGCCGTCAAAAAGTGACCAACTTAAAGCAACTCTATCACCGCCGCTATTTACATCAAATGTTTTTGGTGGTTTAGGGGGTTGAGGTATATTCCAACCGGAATTGAAGTTATCGGTGATTCTTTGAAAAGTTGCCATCAAAGTATCTTTACTTTTCATAACTTCACGGTTTTTAGCTACATCGTTAAGAACACCTTCTTTAAAAAGTTTACCGACTCTTAAGCCTTCTTCATATCCAATACCTGCAGCTGCTTCTGCCATAACAATTCTAATGCTGTCACCGGGTGCAAGTGTATATGGTCCGTACGCAATATTATGGGAATAACCACCGGTACCGCTTAATGCAGGAGCAGCGCGTTGGAGAGCAAAATCACCGCTCGGCTCAATTAGGTCAGCATGTCTTGGTGCTTTGTGTCCTGCTTCAATAAAAGTGAATAATTCTTGCATTTGGCTGACATTAAAAGCACTTTTACCTGCACCAAAATTAGTAGCGTCACTATCTTCATAAGAAGTTGTTGCCGGTTGTGAAGGATCATCCGATTTATCAGTATTTGATTTATCTGCATGAAGGGTAATATTACCAACAAATTGCCATGCTGCTAATCTACCAACTGTATCACCTCTATCTACAAAGGCTGCAGCGGTTGAATTAACCGAAAAGATAGGTCCACCTATGTTATCATAAGGAACAGCTTTATCGGGGAAATAACCGTGCCAAGAAAATCTGGCTCTGAATTGTTCACCCGGAGGGTCAGCTTTTACACCGTCACCGCGAGTGTCATTCATTGTATTTTTACCCCAACCGGTAGCGTTTTCTATAACATACCTTGCTTGTTTATTAACAGAGTACCTGTAAGTAAAGAAAAACCAAACATCTGTTAGCGTGGTGTTAGGTAATTCAATTGTGGGGTCTGCGTTAGTGTTGCCTGTGTTTTTATAAATATATTCGTAAACAATATAGTTATCATGGAACTGTTGACTAAACTGTAAAATTCTTCTCGTCATTGTGATTCCGAGTTGGGTATTTACAACATTGTCTAACATTCTATCCCATTTCATAGTTGGGTCAACGCTGTTAATTTCGACATCTTTTTCGTAAGAAAGGTTTCCGTCAACGCTCACAAGAGGAGCTTCAAATTGCGAAACCATATCAAACTTCTGTGGATAAGCAGCCCAAAATTGTGGGGCTCTCGGACCAAAATTGATAACTTTTACAGGGTAAAAATCACCTCTTTCATCCGTAAAGTTTTTTGCTCCAATCCACATACCTTTTGCCGCTTGCATATCCTGATATCTGTAAATAGCGGGGTATGCTAAGCCGAACTGTTGCGTTCTGATAAAACCGGCTTCTTCTAACTCGCATCCTATTTCGGAATACCAGCTATGTAAAGAGCCTACCGACATCCATTTGTTGATGAACTGCGCATTTGCTTCAAATGAGAAGAACACAGCCATCATCAACAAGGAGACTTTAAAAGCATTTATTTTATAAATCTGTTTCATTAATTCCTCGTCAATTACTTCAATTCAAGAGTTAATCTTAAACCCCAATGAACATCACGGGCATTTAGGAAAGCTGTGTATGGGAGATTAGGCATATCAATATATGATTTATTTTTTCTCCACTCTTCTTTTTGAGCTTCACTGGCATTATCATCCCAAGGAATATAGGGACCTGTTCTGATATCACCCGGCTTATCGTTCCCAACTTTATTTCCGTAGTTGAACTCGTTATAGGCATCGGGTAAATGAAGTGAAGCCATGTAAGCATCATAATCTTTTCCGTCAACAAAACCGGCTCTGTATCCAAGATATTTGAAATTAAATACATTAAAAATATCAGCAAATACTTCAAGGTTTACGGGTCCGTATTTGAATGCTTTAGAAATTCTCATGTCAACATTCCAAAAGTCTGACCATTGAATATTGTTAGAGAACCCCGGTCTTGTTCCGCCGGGTCCTGTCCAGCTAAAATACGTGCCTGAACTCCAACTGCCAAGGAAATTGATTCTAATATCTTCGAGAATTCTGTAACCACCTATTTCCGGTCCAAATCCGTCAGGTGTAAAGATATCTAAATTTAATCTTGCGTAAGGCTGAGGAACCGGTTTTGTTTGGTCAAAAAGGGCTGTATTTCTTTCTTGTTCTCTTTGCAGAGCGGGGTTTTCGTAATAAGTAGGTAATCCAAAGAAACCGAAAGAAGTAACCATATAAGTATAATTTACAAAGCCTGAAACCCAATCGCCTCTCATTTTACTGACAGTAATTTCAAAACCTCTTATATCTCTATATCTGTTTGGCTCCGGAATTAAATAAGAAACTGCGTTATTACGGTTTGTATATCTTACTAATCTTTGTTCTAAGGTAACATCTTTGTAATATCCAGCAACTCTTAATAAGAACATATCAACTATATTGTGTTCGTAACCTAATTCATAAGCAACCGTTTTAGGAAGCGGATTATTAGGATTAGCAATTCTCGAAATTTGATTGCTAACCTGATTTCTTTGAACCAAGAATAAATCTTCAGGTACCGGCATTGAATAGAAATGACCGTAGTTAAAATAGAGTTTACTATCAACAGTTATCGGGAAAGCAATACCTAATCTTGGTGATAAATTTAATATTTGATCTGTTGCCTTTTTAGTGAGCAATTCGTCTATTTTGTCAGAGTTTGCACCTGATAAAGCGGTATTAAACGGGTCGAATTCATAAAAATCACCGCCTGCGTGCGAATAATCAAGTCTTAAACCTAAGTTTGCAACCATACCTTCAAATTCTAATTTAGATTGACCGTAAATTGCACCTCTAACGGGGAAAGTATGCCATACAGAACGGCTGTTGTTTGTTGGCAAGAATGGTTCAATTAAAGCGTAATTTACATTATTATCAGTGTAAATGAACTCGGCACCTGTTTTTACATTGAGGTACTTGTTCATTTGGCTGTTATAATCAAAACGCATTGAATATGTGTAAACTTTAGAAGAATCTCTTGAGTTACTGAATCCTAAACCCATATTCATTGAAGAACCGATACCGCTCGAAAATCCGCTTAAAACACCGTAAGGTGATTCGTCAAAGTAAGAATTTCCGAATTTGTAAACAGGTGCGGTATTTCTTGGTGTTCCGGGGTTAGTGCTATACTCTGAACCAACCATATTGAGAGCAAATTCATAAAATGTAGAGGGTGAAAGTACATGAATGAACTTACCGCCAAACATATATCTGTCAATTTTGCTCGGTGCCCAATAATCAGTCGCAAAAACTCTTGCGTCAAGATAACTTGCTCCGGCTCTAACATCCATCTCATTAACAATTCCTGAAGAACCTCTAAAAATTCCGGGACCGCCGCTTCTGCTACTTCCGGTACCTGATTGTTCACCAAGTAATCCTTCAACGGTAACTTTCATACCTTGAGCTACATCAGCTGTAATTTTTAAGTGAGTACTCCATTCTTTATAAGAATCTCTTGAGAGAGGGAAAATGTACATTTCTCTCAAATTTCTATAAGAGAATAAAAACCTTAAATCGCCTAATTGTTTGCTAATTACAGGCACAGGACCACTAATACTAAAATCCATTGTATAGTCACCGAGTGAAATACCGGTCGGTCTTCTGTGTTGCCATAAGAATAATTGTTGAGCAGCTTCCGGCGTTAAATCATTAGAAGGGTCATTATCAGAAAGTAATTCTTCCGAAACTTTGTTCCAGCCTCTAAACTCTTGATACTGGTTGCGCGTATAAAGATCCCAGGCGCCGTTACTTGTACCGGTCCATGCAACTGCATCATCCAAATAAGGTCTTATCCAATAAGAATTGGGGTCATTAGGACTATCGCCAAAGTTTTTAGGACCTGCATCTCTGTATCTACCCAAGAAAACAACATTGTATTTATCTCTTCTACCTTCGGTTGTTACCACATTAACAATACCGGAACGGATATTTCCGTATTCAGCATTAAAACCGCCGGTCTGAACTTGAATTTCTTCAACAGAAGTGATACTAACACCGGTATAGGGAGTATTATCTCTCTCATCTCTAAGGGTGATACCGTTTATCATAAAAGCAGTTTGGTCTGTTGTTCCGCCTCTAACGGAAAGCCCTTGAATACCGGCTTGTAATCCAACGGCTGCAGTTACGCTTACAACAGGCAAATTTTGAATTTCCTCAAAACCGATGTTCACCGTTGAAGCGGCAACATCTTTTTGAACTATTGCTTGAGTGGCAATAACAACAACTTCTTGTGTTTGAAATGCCTCGTCCTGAAGTTGAAATTCAACATCAGTAGTTTGATTAATATTTACCCTAACCTCAGTAACCGTTTTACTACCATAACCAATCATAGACGCTCTAACGGCATAAGTACCGGGAGAAACATTAAGAATAACAAAATAACCTTCGATATCCGTAGCTGCGCCCATTGTTGATCCTTCGATAACAATGTTTGCGCCTATAAGAGCATCGCCGGTTTTTGAATCTTTAACGAATCCGGTAATTTTACCCGTCTGTGAAAAGACTGATTGTGTGAGGAGGAGGGAAAATAAAAGAATCACATAGTATCTTAATCTCATATTGAGACTCCTCGTTTGTTCAGATAAGATTGTAACATTTTAACTAATTTGATTTTTCATAATTTTTGAATCAACTATCAAAACTATTAACTTTTTCTATTAAAAACAACCAAAATCGTAATCCATCAAAATTTTTTCGGTAAAATTTCGAAATCTTTTTAAAATTTTATATCAAAATATAAACTCAATTAATTTAATCTAGCAGTTTTTTTTCAATATAATTGGTCAATGTATAAAATAAATGTTTGTATGTGCCTTTGCCTTCTCCTAAGGAGTGGCTTCTATTGGGATAAATCATTAAGTCAAACACTTTATTATTGGCAACTAACTCATTAATCAAAACTTCAGCGTTTTGATAATGAACATTGTCATCGCCCGTTCCGTGAATTAACAATAACGAACCGGCAAGGTCTTTTGCATAAGTAACCGGCGAACATCTTTTATAAGCTTTAGGGTCATCTTGCGGTAAACCCATGTATCTTTCCATATATATTGTATCATAAAATTTTAGATCGCTAATTGAAGCAATGGCAATACCTGCTTTCAATAAACCCGGATATCTAAAAAGTGACATAAGCGTAGTTGCACCGCCGCCACTCCAACCCCACATTGCCACCTTTGTTGCATCAATGTAGCTGTTTTGTTCAATTAATGCCGTAATTGCCCCTGCCTGGTCATCAGAAGGAACAACGCCCGAGTTTTTGTAAAATGCTTTTCGCCATTCTTTACCTTTTGGTGCGGGCGTACCTCTATTGTCAAGGCTGTAAACAATTACCCCTTTTTGAGCCAACATTCTATGCCAAAAACCAAAAAAGCCGTCGTAAGAATCTAAAGCTGTTTGAGCTGCAGGTTCACCGTAAACATAGAGTAATGCGGGATATTTTTTTGTAGGGTCAAAGTTTGGAGGGAGTATTCTGTAGCCATCCATTTTTACTCCCGATGCAGCTTCAATCTCGAAAAACTCAACTTTTGTTTCTTCAAGTTTAGAAATTCTCTCTTCTAATGCATCATTGCCAACTAAATTTTTAATTACTGTATGCGACGGGAGTTCAATTAAATTTGTTGTTGCGGGTTTGTTTGCATTGTTAAAAGTGTGCACTGCATAACTTGCATCTGAAGAGATATTGTAATTATTTGTCCCTTTTAAATCTAACGGAGTTATTCTATTTGCTTTTGACTCACCGCTAACAGGTACCGAATACAAATATTTTTGAGTGGCATTACCCGGTGAAGCAATAAAGTATAGCAGGTTGTTCTTTTTGTCATACCTTGAAACTGAAATAACATCCATATTTTCAGAGTAGAGTTGCGTCATTTTTCCGGAATTTCCGTCAGCTAAATACGGTTTTTTCCAACCGTCTTTTTCGCTCAACCAAATAAAATTGTCACTACCCGAAAGCCAAATTATTTCGTCGTTAATTTCAATCCAAACCGTATCTGCCTCTTTATATAAAACAGAAATATCGCCCGAAGAAGCGTTCATTTTTCTGAGTTCTAAAACATCTTGATTTCTGTTCAAATATTGGAATAAAACTGAATTTCCTGACGGAAACCAGTCAACTCTGGCAATATAGCTGTTTTTAGGGTCTTCGGTGTTTTTTGCCCAAATAGTTTTACCCGTTTCAATATCTACTACTCCAAGCGAGCAAGCTGAATTTTCCTGCCCGGCTTTTGGGTACTCTACAGGAATAGTGAACGGATAGAGACTGTCTGTATTGTTGATCATCAAAAAGTTTTTAATGTTTGTTGCGTCAAGTCGCCAAAAAGCGATTTTCTTCCCGTCTGGGCTCCATCTAAAACCGTCTTGAATTGAAAATTCTTCTTCATACACCCAATCAAAAGTACCGTTAATAATTCTATCTGTTCCGTCTGAAG
This sequence comes from Ignavibacteriaceae bacterium, assembly GCA_014879635.1. Taxonomy (GTDB): domain Bacteria; phylum Bacteroidota; class Ignavibacteria; order Ignavibacteriales; family Ignavibacteriaceae; genus BA9. The sequence continues at coordinate 11,053 of JACSRR010000163.1, forward strand.
TAAGTTGGGTAATTTTTCCGGTTTGCAAGTCTTCAACATAAATATTGTGTTTTTTAACAAAAGCAACTTTGTCTGAATTTGGTGAAATTTTGGCAAACATCAAAGTTGAGGGCTCTGCATCTCCGCCTAATTTTTTTACTTCACCCGAATTTAAATCTACAAAGTAGTAGTCTCCCCTTGTATTATAACGCCAAACTTTTTTTGAATTGTTGTAAATAAGCAACTTAGAGCAGTCATCTGACCAATAATAGCTCTCAATCGGCAAAGGAGTATCGGTTCCGGGTAACTTTAAAAGTGAAGCATCAACTAAAATGGTTTCTTCTGAATTTTTGGGGTTAACATATACAATATCACTTCCGGATTGAACAGATTTCGAAGGTTTGATAACTGTATATCCGCTTTCGCAAGGATACCATTTATATCCTCCGAACGGTCTGGCAAAATAACTACCCTGCAAAATTTTATCTATTGTAATTAATTCTTTTACTGCTTCCTGAGAGAGAATCTGAAAGCTGAAAATAATTACAAATAAAAGTGATAGCCTCTTTAACATTATCAAACTCCTTTAATTTCTTTAATTTCTTTCATTGTGAAAAGTGGGTGTAATTTTAATCCCACATTAGCAAGATAATCAAAAGCTGAATCTTCTCTAACAATAACACAAATTACATGTTCAACAATTGCCCCTTCTTTTCTCAGGTCTTCGGCACTCCAAATTATTTGCCCACCGGTTGTAACAACATCTTCAACAATACATACTTTTTGTCCGGCAAACGCAGTACCTTCTGCAATTTTTCTTGTTCCGTAATCTTTAGCCTTCTTTCTTACAAAAATGGAATGTAATCCGGTTTTTAAAGAGATTGCCGCGGCAAGAGGAATACCTCCCATTTCTAAACCGGCAAGTTTTTCGGTTCCTTCGGGAATAAGCGACTGCATTGCCCCTGATATGCTATCTAATAAAACCGGGTCTGCTTCAAACCTGTACTTATCAAAATATTCGTTCGAGGTTTTACCTGAACGCAGTGTAAATTCACCCGTAATGTGGGCTGTATCATAAATTTTTATTGCTAAATCATTTCTGTTCATATATTTCCTTTTTATGGTACCGGGTCATATCCGCTGCCGCCCCACGGATGACACCTTGAAATTCTTTTTACAGATAGCCAAAATCCTTTAAATAGACCATATTTTTTAAACGCTTCAAGAGAGTAATGAGAGCAAGTAGGCATGTATCTGCATGAGGGCGGAAACAAAGGAGAAATCAATAGTTGGTATATTCTAATTATTAGAATAAACGGGTAAGACAATATCACTAAAAACTTTTTCACTGTAGATTATTTTATTACTATCCCAAAAATAGTACTTCTATTTAAAATAAAAAAAGAGACCCGCATTTTAGTGCGGGTCCCCGTCGAAGTACGAGTATGAGGAGGAAACTTATTTAAGTAAACTCATCTTTTTCGTAATATTTAAAGAACCTGAGGTAAGTTTATAAACATAAACACCGCTCGGTAAATTAGAAGCGTCAAAAGCAACTTCAAAAGTACCTGCGTTAACAAATTCATTAACTAAAGTTTCAATTTCTTCGCCTAAAGTGTTAAAAACTGCTAATCTAACATTTCCGGCTTCCGGAATCGAAAATCTAATTGTTGTTGACGGGTTAAAAGGATTCGGATAATTTTGTAATAAAGCAAAATTTGAAGGAGTATTAGAATCTAATTCTCTAACAGAAGTGGTATAATCTGTATTTTGCGGATTGTAATTTGCCCAGCCGGCATCCCATCTTGGTCCGTTAGGGTCAAAAGCACCTACATAAGTTGTTTGCATGAAAAAGTTATCTAAAAGTCTTCCTGCAAACGAAGCACCGGATGCAGCAGGTGAACCAGCCATAGGTACTAAATTAGGATTGTCAAAATTAAAAGGATCGGTTAACATTACTTGTGAAGGTTGAACATAAGTTCTGTTACCATACGCAGGAGTATTCAACCAAGTATTGATATTAAAACCTGAAGCATTTGTGGTTATTCCGTTAAATTTGAGACCTGCATAAATAGTATTTCTAATTTGAAGAGTATCGCCTGAAGCTGAATTACCTGAACCTGAGCCGTCAATAAATAAAGCGGTTGGCCAGCCCATGATAATTGAATTATATGTTGAAGTTTGTGTTGATCTTCTTAAATGTTGACCTCTTCTGAATAGAGGATTGAAATCTGTGGCTGAAGTATCGGGCATAGGTCCTACAACAGTAACATTAGAAAACCAAGGCTGAGTTCTGGGCGCATTAAACGAACCGCCACCGTCATTATCAGACTCAAAGCCGTTTGAAGAAGAAATATCTGCAATGTTTTTATTTCTAATTATTGCACCAAACTGAACTTTACCGTTGAAACCTAAGTCGGTATCAAAATCATCATCAACTGTACCGAACGAAATTAAGTACTTACCGTTAACATTACCGCCGAACCATTCAAAAGAATCATCACCGTTAAAACTTACCTGAATATATTCTAATGTGGTACCTCTACCTACACCGCCCATTGTTAATCCGTTAATTTCATTATCCGGAGATAAAGCAATACCTGAAAATTCGAGTCTTAAATAACGGATAACACCGCTATTGTCATCATCGTTAGGAGTAGCACCGCCGCCATAAATGGTTCCTGTGCCACCTTCAATTACTGCAGTACCTGCGGGTACATTAATTCTTGCATTACCGGCAATGATTATTCCACCCCAGTCGCCTGCTTGTCTTTGACCGGCAGGTTGCTGACTTGTGAAAACTATAGGTGCATTAGCAGTACCGTTAGCATTAATTTTAGCACCTCTATTAATGATAAGTGTTCCTTTAGAATCTTTTTCACCATAAATTACTGTACCGGCTTCAATATGTAAAGTAGCAGGGGCATTTACATTAACGAAACCTCTAAGTAAGTATCTTTTACTTTTGCTTAAGAATGCGTCTGAATTAATATTTCCTTCAATAACGCTATCCGCCGGAGATAATTGAGCTAATCCGGGTATAGCAAATATTACAAGAAATAAAAGAGTAATTAAGGATTTTTTCATTTTTTCCTCTATTTAAGTTATTAGTTTTGTTTAAAACCTGTATCCAAAACTTAGTGAGTAGCTTGTACCCTTTTGATTTACTCTCGAACGGTTATCACCCTGCGTAAAAACTTGTTCTTGATTGAGTAAATCTCTAATTGTAAACTTTAATTCGAAATTTTGATAGAACATCTGAGTAATTGCGAAATCAATCAGATCTCTAGATTGTTCAATAATATCATCTTCGTACAATGTAGCCACATCCATAATTCTTTTTCCGAATGTGTTATAGAGTAAGTTAACTTCTGTACCGGTATTGAAGTTAGAATAACCAAGACTGAAGTTAAATGTATAAGGAGATTGCCCCTGAAGAGCTCTATCTGATCTACCAATTGTAGTTTCTGTTTCTTTAATATCAACACTTGATTTGATAAGCGTGTAATTTCCTGTTACAAAAAAGTTGTCAATTGCTTCAGATATAAAACCGAGTGATTTTCTGGCTTCAATTTCAAAACCGTAGTTAACAGCTCTTTCAGAATTCATAAATGTTCTTTCTGCATTGAGTGCCACACCGGGAACAACCACTTTTTCTATAGCATTTGAAATTTGTTTGTAAAAAGCGCTAACTGAAAAGAGTTCACCTGGTGCAGGATAAAGTTCGTACCTTAAATCAAAATTGTTTACTAATGCTCTGTCTAAATTAGGATTACCGGATACTGTAGTTTGTGTCTGGAAATCATAATATGAAAACGGAGCTAATTCTCTTAATTCAGGTCTATTTATAGTTTGACTGAAAGCAAATCTGAGGTTTGATAGTTCGTCAAGTGAGTAAATAAAATTTAACGACGGGAAGAAATCAGTTCTATCCAATTTAATTTGGAGTTCGTTCTGTCTTGATAAGTCCATAGAATTAACTTCTTGGAGGGCACTTTCAACTCTAACTCCGGCAATCATTCTTAATCTATTGCTTATAAAATCGAGCTGGGAATCAAACATAGCGTAAGCTGAAGCTGTTCTTTGAGCTGCGGTGTAATTATTAGTACCGTTAATATATTCACCGATTGAAAATCCGTTTCTTCTAAAGTTTGAAGAATCAAATATTTCTTCAAGAGGCAGGTATAATAAACTAAAATCAGTAAATCCATTTCCTGCGGCGTTAGTAATAACACTAATTAGTCTTGAGTTAAAGCCACGCTTTTTGTCATCGTAAAGAAGTCCGGTTTTAATCTTAACTTCACCTAAGTTAAATGACAAATCAGTACCGAAACCTTTTGTATCTTCGTTCAAATCAGAGAAAAATCTACCGCCGTTCTTTAAATTTGGTTGAAAACCTAAAGTTGCAGAGAATCTTTCGGCATCAAAAGCCTTTTGATATATAATTCTTCTATAATCAGGCTCATTTCTCTTTGATGATGAGTAATAAGCTCTCCAACCTAATAGGAGTTTTGATTCGGGAGAGAGGCTATGCTCACCGGTTAACTGACCGGTGTAAACATTTCTTGAAACAAACCTTAATGCGGTTTGCTGTTGATATGCGGCGGCGTCAGAATAATTTGCACCGTCAAGTAAAAATACATCATCATCAGCTGAATTTGTGTAAGTATTTTTGAAACTGATTTTGTGCAAGTTTGAAAGTTTGTATGTTAGGTTAACCAAACCGCCCCATAAAACATTGTAGTTTGATTGAGTTCCCGTAAATTCAAATCTTGGGTCACCGGATGCTTCATACTCGTTTCTTTCTAATTTTTCGGTTGAAAACGAATTTTTATAGGTTAAAGCAACTATATATCCTAAATCACTTCCGAATAACTCTGAAACATCACCGTAAGAAAGCCCGAGGCTTAAACCGGGGGCAGCTGTTTTAGTTGAGGATGCCCATGTATTATTTAAAGTTTTAGCGAGTTCTGTGATTTCGCCCGGTTTAAATAATTGAGAAGATATTTCAGACGGGAAATTATCGGGTAGTTTTCTGCTATTGTCAATACCTAAAAAATCGAGATTTCCGCCCTTGTAAGTCTGAAAATCTTTGAATGTTGAAAATGAATTGTAAGAAGTACCGATATTTAACCTGAGTGTTTGTGTGGCGGGAAAATCAACAGTGTTTAATTCAACTAATCCGCCGGAAAAATCACCGGGTAAATCAGGAGTAAAAGTTTTTCTGATTATTGTATTTTCAAGAAGGTTAGCAGGAAAGATATCGAAAGCGAAAGACTTTCTATCAGGTTCGGTGGATGACATTGAAGTATTATTTATCATCGCATTACTGTATCTTTCTGAAGTACCACGAACATAAACATATTTTCCTTCAACAATTGTAACTCCAGTTACGCGTTTTAATGCGTCACTTGAAGTAGCATCAGGACTCTTTTTAATTTGTTCGCCGCTTACGCCGTCACTAACTTGTGCGGCCTTTTTTTGTTGATTTAAAACTGCTGCAGTATATGAATTATCAGCCTTTGCGGTTACAACAACCTCTTCGGTTTCAATTACAGCTTCAGATAAAGCTACATCTATTACAACTGTTTGTCCGGATACAACTACAACTCCGGTTATTTTTTTTGTGTTATGTGTGATATAAGAAACAACTAAAGTGTAGGTACCAGCAGGAACGGCATTAATTCTAAAATCGCCTTGTAAATCGGTTGCGGCACCTAAATTTGTTCCTTCAATAAGCACATTAGCACCAATTATGGCTTCTGCGTTTTGTGCGTCAATTATTCTACCCGTAATTTTTCCCGGTTCTTGGGCAAAAAGAGTAGTACTCAAAAGTACCAGAAGGTACATTAAGAATTTGGTCATAAAATTTCCTTTTTATTTTTTAACTTCGACGGTGCAAACTTACTCTCCGTATGTTAAGTAAATGTTAAGGCAACATTAACAGTTTGTTAAGGATTCTTTTTGCTGCTTAAATCTGCTGTTAAATAAATGTTTTTTAAACTGCTTAAAATTTTTCGTTAATTTTGATTTTCGAATAATTAATTTGATTAGGTATATGATAAAGCAACTTGAAGAAGTTTTAAATGGTGCGTCTGAGATAGTAAAAGAGGGATTTTTAAGTAATTTTGAGCTTGAATTTAAATCCGGGAAATCAAATTTAGTAACCTCAATAGATAAAAAATCGGAGCAGTTTATATTTAACTACATCTCAAAAAATTTTCCTTCACACGGAATTTTAGCGGAAGAGGGTTCAAATAAAGTGAGTTCATCTGAATATACTTGGGTGGTTGACCCTATAGACGGTACAACAAATTTTGCCCACGGTCTCCCCTTATTTTCTGTTTCTATCGGAATTTTAAGAAATAATGAAATTGTTGCAGGAGGTATCTCCGATGTAATGACTAATACCTTATATATTTCTGAAGCCGGTTCAGGGAGTACCGGAAACGGCGTTAAAATCAAAGTGAGTGAGAGAAAAACTATTGATGAAAGCTTATTAGTTACAGGTTTCCCGTATAATGTGAAAGAAAATCCCGGTAATGCATTTGAAATTTTCTCTCTTATTACTAAGAAAGCGAGGGCAGTGAGAAGATTGGGCTCAGCCGCATTAGATTTTTGTTATGTTGCAAACGGCGTATTTGATGCATTTTGGGAAATTAATCTTCAACCTTGGGATGTCTGTGCCGGTATTTTGTTAGTCAAAGAAGCAGGAGGCAAAATTTCGGATTATTCAAACAATAACACAACAATTTATGGGAAGCAAGTAATAGCCTCAAACGGTTTAATTCACAATGAGCTTCAAAAATTGATATTTCAAAAATTTGAAGAACCTGTAAGCAAAAACTTATGAACCACTAATCATTAAAAATTACCGTTTATAAGAAATTTTTAACGATTATTTAACATTCGACCGCTTAATGGAATTGATATTTGTTTATCTTCCAAAGATTTTCTAATTTTGAACGGCAAAAATTAAGATTTTAGCCTTTAATTAACATATTAATTAACCGGAAAGGAGTAAACTTTATGAAAAGGTTTTTCGGATTATTTTTATTGGTTGCATTTTTAACAACTGCAGCTAATGCTCAATTAATGAAAATGGGTGTTAAACCCGATGAAAGATCAGGCGGCATGGCAAGAGTTGAAGCAATGGGCGGCGGTAATAACTTTTTAGTAGATCCTACTAACATGTTAACAAACCCTGCTTATGCAGCAGCATACTACAATTTCTTATGGGGTGATGTTGGCAGCCAAGCCGGTAGCCCTTCAGATGGCAATGGTCAATTCGCCGGTTTTAACTTTTGGATGAGTAAACAACTTACATTAGGTGTTGTTCTTTCAAGAAATGATTATGCAGGTCCCGGAATCTCTAATGTTTCTTTAGGCAATACTTTAGTATCAGCTCTTAATAACGCAGGTGCACCATTAAATGCAATTGCTTTAGACAATAACTTTCAAGTTTTAGCAGCGTTCTCACCTTCATCAACTACTACTCTCGGCTTAGGTTTAGCTTTTGCTTCATCTAAACACGAAAATGTAACAGCTGCAGGTACAGATAAAGCTTCAGCTTCACAGTTAGGTGTAAATCTTGGTGTGTTACACAATTTCTCAACTGAAATGGCTTTAGATTTAGGTGTTGCTTTTGTTATGGGTAGTGCTACCTCAGAAAGCGGCGCAACTAAAAATGAAGAAACCGGTACAGCTATTGCTGCAAAAGCAAGAATGTTCTTCGGTTTAAACAATAACTTAACATTTGTTCCTGTTGCAATGTTTGAAACCGTTAGCGGTACTTCAAAACAAGGTGCAACCAGCAGAGATAGAAATTCACACATGAATTTTGGTGTTGGTGCAGGATTAAATTATTTAGCAGGAAAATCAATTCTCTTAACCGGTGGTATTGAATTAATGATGACGTCAGAAAAACAAGCTGCCGTTGCCGGTACAAGCCCTGAATTAACTGACTCTAGATTTATCTTCCCGGCATGGGTATTAGGTGCTGAATGGTATGTTTTAGATTGGTTGAAAGCCAGAATTGGTTATAGAGCCGCTTCATATTCAAACACAATGGAATCAGCCGCTACAGCTACTACCAAAAATGAAATGACCATGACAGGTTATGACAGAACCGGTATGACCTTAGGCGTTGGTTTCAAATTTGGAAGCTTTAACTTAGATGCTACCATCAATGACGAAATCTTAAGAGAAGGTTTCAACCTCATTGGCGGCGGAAAGCAAACTTTTGCTCACATCTCTGCTAGCTACGCTTTCTAATTTGTAGTTTTCTACATAAAAAAGCGTTCCCGAAACGGAACGCTTTTTTTATTTTAAATTTGTTATTATGATTAATTATAGATTGAAACTTCAATATGACGGTACCCGGTATAACGGGTGGCAAATTCAAAAAAACGGAACTACCGTTCAAGGAGTAGTTACAAATGCAATTAATACTATTTTACGGGTTGAGAATGTTAAACTGACCGGCTCGGGCAGAACTGATACAGGTGTACATGCTCTTGATCAACCTGCTAATTTCTATTCTTCCAAAATAGATGACTTAGATAAGTTTCTCTTTTCGTTAAACGCCGTGCTTCCAATAGATATTTCCTGTAATGCTATTGATGAAGTATCACCTTCCTTTCATGCCAGATTTGACGCTGTTAGTAGAACTTACTTATTTTTATTTCATCACTCTAAAAATCCTTTTTGGAATAATTATTCTCATTTGCTCTTTAAAATTCCTGAAATTAAGGAACTTAATAAAATCTCAGAAGCATTTATCAGAAAAGAAGATTTTTCTTCCTTCGCTAAAAAAATTGACCCTAAGATTAATCCTGTTTGTGATGTAAAATATGCCCGTTGGATGAGAATTTCCGGTAAAACGCTTTTTATAATTGAAGCCGACAGGTTTTTACACAGTATGGTTAGAACTATAACAGGCACTATTTTAGATTTTTATTTTCAAAATAAAAACTTGAACGAACTTGAAGAAATTTTTAAATTAAAAGATAGAAGTTTGGCTGCAAAGGCATTACCAGCTAAGGCACTCTTTTTATATAAGGTTAAATATCCCGGTGAATAAAACTTTCAAATTCAAAAAATCAGTTCTTATAAATTGTAATATCTACGAGATTTTTAATTTCCACCTCAATACAAACAATCTACCCATAGTTTCTCCGCCTTTCCCGATTGTTGAGAATATTGAAATCAGTGATATTCCGTTAAAATTGGACTCAAAAGTTAAATTGACTTTGAATTTTTTCCTTTTCAAATCTGATTGGCAGTTAAAAGTTGAAGAGTTAGTAACTCCAAGTTTAATTGCCGATTTACAATTAAAGGGTCTCTTTAAATACTACATTCACCGTCACAAATTTTCAGGAGTAAAAGAGGGAGTAATAATGACAGATGAAATTGAATTCACTCCCCCTTTCGGATTTGCAGGTTTGATTGGTTTACCTTTTATTTATATTCAATTTTTATTTATGTTTCTAATTAGACACCGAAAAACAAAGAGATATTTCGAGAAAAACTGATGGAATTTTTAGCCTCAATCCACCCTAAAGTGATTCATTTCCCCATCGCACTTTTAGTACTATATTCTTTTCTTGAACTAACCGGCGTTTTAGGTAGAAAAGAATTTTTTACTAAGGCAGCTTTTTTAATATTTGTTATAGCCTTTGCCTCAACTTTGCTCTCTCTTTTAACAGGTAATATGGCACTTCAACAATATATTGAAATGAATAAAAATTTAATCAATGTTGATTTGATACAAAATTCAATTGATAATATTAAAAGACACGAGGAATATGCTACTTGGTGTATCTGGTATTTTGGATTACTATTAGTTTGGAGAATAAACCTCCATATCAAAATTTACATTAAAAAATTAGAGGCTTACAGGAAACAGCTGTTATTTTTAGCAATTCTCACACTTCCCGGATTATTATTAGTGTATTATGTAGCACAATCAGGCGGATATTTAGTATATGAATTAGGAATAGGTACCATTTTTAATCGCTAATTCGGTAAAGTTTTTTATCTTTTAACTTTCAATATTTCAGATTATGAAAAGTCTTCTTCTATTTTCGATAATACTATTAAACACTTTTGTTTTGGCGAAAGACCCTCCTAGTTCAAGGGCAATCGGTTATTTTTTCGCTATTAGCGTTGGTCCAAGAATGCCTATTTTCGATTTTTCAAACCGCTCTATGCTCGGCTACGGAGTTTCGGCAGAAATTTCGTACACAGATAATAAATTAATCCCTTTCTTTGTTTTTGCGAAACTCGGATTTGAACAATTTCCCGGAAGTCAAGAATTTTACCGTAATAGTGATTACACTAACTTCTCTGTAAACTATCTCCCGATGAGCCTGGGTATAAGGGATTATTTACCGCCGGTTCTAAAAAATATTGTTACAATTATACCTGTCATAGAAGTTTCGGCAAGTATGTTGATTTATCAGGAAGTACATGACTTTAAATCAGGTACCGGAAAGTCTGACTTTCTTCAAGACGGAGTATCTTTTGGCGGAAGTGTAGGGGCAGGGGTATCGATGTTCTTGCTCGAATTTATGGTTTATTACAATTATTTCAGAGATTCACAATTTCTCTCGGCTGATCTGAGGCTTCGATTACCGCTTTATGTAAGTTTATAAATTTGTAAAATTAAAGGAATTATTTATGGAATTCACCTCTTTACTACTAAACATTGAAAATTCTGTGGCTACTCTAACTATTAATCGCCCCGATAAATTAAATGCACTAAATTCGGTAATATTCTCAGAGTTAGACTCGGTATTCAAATTCTTTAAGAATAGTGATGAGGTTAAAGTAATTATTATAACCGGAGCGGGTGAAAAAGCATTTGTTGCAGGTGCCGATATTAAAGAACTCAACACTTTAAATGCTGTACAGGCAAAAACACTTAGCGAAAACGGACAAAGAGTTTTCGATTTAATTGAAGGATCAGAAAAACCGGTTATTGCAGCCGTAAACGGTTTTGCTTTAGGTGGCGGTTGTGAGCTTGCACTTGCTTGTCATATAAGATATTGTTCCTCAAATGCAAAGTTTGGTCAGCCTGAGATTAATCTCGGCTTAATTCCCGGTTATGGCGGAACTCAAAGACTTCCTAGATTGATCAACACGGGCAGAGCTTTAGAGTTTATTTTGAGCGGCGACATTTTTGATGCAAACGAAGCTTTTAGATTAGGTGTAGTGAGTAGAGTTTTCGAGCCTTCTGAATTGATGACAAAAACAAAAGAGTTTGCATTAAAACTTGCTTCTAAACCACTCCATGCACTCCGTTTTAATGTTAAAACAGCTAACTCTATCAATAATTTACATCTGACCCAAGGGCTACAATACGAAGCAGTTACTTTTGGGATGTGCTTTGAAACCGAAGACTTTAAGGAGGGTACAACAGCCTTTCTTGAAAAAAGAAAACCGGTGTTTAAAGATAAATAGGAGCCTACTATTAATACGGTTAAACTTAAATTTTACTTTGAAGTAGCAGTTATTGTTGCAACCGTTTTACTGTTAATTAATGTTTTTTTAGGCAACTTTGATAGTAAAAGCTTTATTAGCGAGAGAAGTTCTTTATCATCCATTAAACAAAATCTAAATTCAAACCATTCTGCTAATTTATTAAAATCTATTCTTGGGGCTTATAATATTCCCGACACCCTTCCAAAAGTTAGAGTGAATAAAATCACTCAACGATTTAATTTTAACATTCCCCCTGAAACACCCATTCATTCTATCGTTAAAGACCTCTCAGATTCTCTACTTCACTATTCGGGGATTCTTAGCATTAAAGAGGTATCCGGTAATAATTCATTTACCCTGTCATTTGAGAGTAACGATTCATTCTATGTTTTTGTTGTTTCACCGTCTGACAAAATTAAAAGAAATCTTCCCGGTATTTCTATCTGTATAATAGATGCTTTTTCAGAGAAGAACGGTTTTGAAAGAAACTTGGTTGAAAGTCCGGATAAATTAACTTTTATAACTCAGCCTTCACAATCAATCAGCCTTTACTCAAGCTCACTGCCGGTTGGCGAAAAAGAATATGCGATGTTAATTTCAGATAAAACAGGCGAAATAAATTATAAGATTGAACCGGCAATTTCAGAACTTAGACTCAGAACAGTTGTTAGAGATTTAATTAATATAGACCCGAAAAAAGAATATTTTTTAATTGACAGCGAAAGTAATGTTTATTTGTCAAATGCGTTTAGAAATCTTAAAGATGCTTTGATTAACAATAATAAGAAACTCTTCTCAACTTCCGAATTTATCAACTACTCAAAATCTGATATAGTTAACTTTGAAAGAGAAATTACAAGCATTTTGAAAAACAGTTCGAGAAAGACTGATTTGGTCATCTTTTTGACTTCTAACCAATATAAAGCCATATTTAACACTCTAACAAGCCTCCGAAAACAAGGATACTCGTTTAAATTGCTTTCTGAGGTTATCTGAGGATTAATTAAAATTTTCACAATCGTTATAAGATGCTTAAAAAACTCTTTTACTTCTTTTTATTTACTCCAATTATCTTTGGGCAAAATTACGAACTTCAAATTGCCATTGATAACTATAACAACGGGAAATTTTCGGAAGCAGTCTCTGTTTTCCAAAAATATATTGATTCAGGCTCTAAAGAGAAAGACATTTTTTTAGCAGCTTCTGACTGCTATATTAAGCTTAATAATTATCCTAAAGCTATTTCAATTCTAGAAAAATATAGAACAGTTTTCGGTGATGAGTTCAACATTAATTTTCTACTTGCACAACTTTACGCGCAAACAGGAAATTATTTACCCGCAACTAATATTTTATCGGTACTGATAAGAAACTATCCTGATTCTAATTCTGCTAAAATCTACCTATCTGATGTGTTCTTAACTGTTGGCGTAACTCAATATGGGAGTAAAGACACTATAAATGCCGAAATTAATTTTAAAAATTCGCTAATTTACAATCCTTTTAATAAACAGGCACGGGTAAACTTATTAATTTTATTCCTTGAGTCAAAACGGTATAATGATGCACTCAAATTTGCCGAAGAAGGTTACAGGTTCTTTAACAACGATAATAATATCGCCTTAATATATTTTGAAGTTTTAATAGGGTTAGAAAATTTTACGGACGCACTGCCCGTATTAGAGGTTATTGCTAAAAGATTGCCGGATGATATTCAAATTCAGCTAAACCTTGCTATGCTTTACAGGTATAATAATTCTCCCGAAAAAGCTGTGCAGGTTTATGAAAATTTACGGAAGAATTTTCCGGGTAATAAAGATGTTTTTGAAGCCGAAATTAAATATTATGAGCTTTTTTCCGACGATGAAAAAATTATATCTTTATATTTAGAATACTTGATTTATAAACCCGATGATAAAGAAATGAAGCTCAGACTTGCAAAGAAGTATGAATATACCGGAAATTTTGACAAAGCTCGAGAAATTTATTTGACATTAAACCCAAATCAAGAAGACCAATCAATAAATGTGTTAATTGCCGAAAACTACTCGGCTGCGGGTGATTTGGAGTCAGCTATTAGTCAACTTCTAAGTATAATTGAAGATAAAAAAGCGGATCCATTTATTTATTCTAAATTATTCGAATTATTTCAAAAGTCAGGAAAGATAGAGAATGCTAAAGGTATCTTACTTGCCGGATTAAAAAACTTCCCGTTTTCACTTGAATTAAATCTCGAATTGGTAAAAGTATATTATAACGAGCAAAAATTTGATAGTGCATTTATTGTATTAGAAACAATTTCCGGATATTCAAGAGAAGTACCCGAAATCCCCTATTATTTTGCTTTGATTTACAAAATCAATAATGAAAAAACTGCAGCAATTAGAAATTATTCAAGAGCAATAAGAGTTTCGCTTAAAGAAACAGGCAGAATTCAGACCTCTATTTCCGGTTCATTTAATAATGAGGCTATTACAAATCCCGATAGTGCAAAAATTATTCAAGATGAAGCAGAAAAATTAAGAGTTTTTATATATATCATTAATTCAAGTTTTGCAGATTTGTCAACAATCTGTAATAATGAGGAATTTCTTGAAGTAATAGATAATTTATTAAGTGAACTACCTCAAGCAGCACTTATTTATGTTGAAAAAGGCAAGTTTTTACTTAAAACAGGTAAAACTGCTGAGGCAAGACAGGAGCTTGAAAAAGCTCAAATACTTTCTCCTTCAACAGTTGAGGTTCAAGAGGCTCTCGGTGAGTATTACGAGAAAACCGGTGATTTTGAAAATGCACTACTCTCTTTTAGAAGGGCTAACTCGCTTGACAAAGAAAATCAAAAATATTATAGAAAAATTATTGACTTAGCGGTAAAGTCAAACAAATTAGACGAAATTTGCGATTATTGGCTTCAAGTGTACAAAACTTCAAAAAGCAATATTTTATTAAAAGAATTTCTTATTGAAGCCTTACACAAAGCAAACAGAACTAAAGAAGCAATTGAAATCATAAAAAGCAATTGACGATCACAAATTACTTAAAACCTGTAGCTCCAAGTTAAACTGCCGGTAAACTCGTTAAAACTGATTGTATTCTTGTCTTTACCCGAAAAAAACGAACCTCTAAACATCACTCCTATATTACTACCATCAAAAACGGGATAATTTGATTGAATTACTAACACGCTTGTGCCGCTTACATCCGAATTTGTGAAAGAATATGAAAGAGAATTGTTTAATTTATCGTCTAACATTTTATAATTCACTCTAGCGTTTACTGTCTCAGAATTGTTGTTTCCCCTCGGTCCCAGATCTACAACATTAAAACTTACCGTTAAATTTGTACTTAATTGCTTATTAAAGTTTGAAGTAATTCCAAAATTATACCCCTGCGAATTAACTTCATTATCGCCCCTGATTTTGTTCTTTGTGGCAAAATTTTGAGTCGTAAAATTTGTACTTAATGTGTGCGCATATCCGAATGCTTCCATTTGATAATTGATATTTGCCCCTATGTTATAGCCACCGTTATCTACTTTAATTGTATCATTTTTTGCGTTATTAGCCATTGAATTGAAATTTGTATTTAATGTTACGCTCAGCTCATTTAAAGGTCTTATAGCTAATACAACTCCGTAATTATCTCTAAATGTAGTATATAGCTTCTGATCTATTACATTATCGTTCTGCCTTTGATAGTTTGTTTGAATTGCAATCATTCCCCCCAATAAATTGAAACTTACAGCTCCGTTTATTATTTGACGGTCATTGATTATTGAAGCAATGCCTAACGACGCATAACCCGGACCAACTAAAGTATATGCAAATCTCGCATTCCCCAATGTAGAATTATATCCTAACTCTGAATGGAGTGCATAATCCGCATTTGTCGTAATTCTTGGTGTATAATAATCACGCATAAACTCCGGTACATCTTTTGAGTCTATTTCATCACTGTAAGTATCTTTCGTAAAAAGACTAACGGAGAACTCGCTTTTTATTTTTAAGGAGTTCTCAAATAGATTTAATCCCCAATTTACCCCAACTATCATATTTTCTTCAGGCGTTACGCCTACATAAGAGGTATCTGCTTGAAGCAAACCTCCTCCTGATGGTATAGAGTCAATTTGTTGAAATATATTTCTACTTAGCGAGTTTAAGTCGTCTTTGCTTCTAAGGAAATTTATGTCAAAATGGTCTCCGCTACCATCTCCTATTCCTAACTTGGCTGCTATAACATATCTTGAATAAGTTGAATTAAAAGCTCCTTGTTCGGTAGCTCTTTGAGTTTGACCGCCTACAATTTGAAAACGGAGTAAACCGGGATATAATTCTAACCCCGCACCCCTTACCATTACATCGGCTAATGTAAAACGCGACATTTGATGGCTAAAATCTCCTAAGTGGGCTACGCCCCATCCCCAATCGGGGTGAAGAGCAATCGTATTAATATTTTGCCTTGCAGCACTCCCTTCGGTTGATAGAAATAGATCAAAATTTACACTGAAATTGTCAAAAAGCGAGATAGTTGGTCTGAAGTAAATTCTTCCCGATTCTCCGGGTCTTCTGCTATCTCTTCCCGTAATTCCGTACAACTCACCAAATAAACCAAACTCTCCGGATATCCTTACTTGTTTTAACGCTTCATCCCAAAATGTGCTCTCTTCAGTAACTTCACCTCCAAACATCTTCATAAATTGAACAGAATCAATCTTCGGAATTGCAGGCGGAAGATCTAAATCTTGTGATTTCATAAAAAATGAAGGGAAAAAAGATAATACTAAAAAATAAAGTAAAAATTTATTCAATTTAAATGCCCCCCGTTACATTTGCATATTTACTCCATTCACTCTCATTTCCGGATGTATCAACTGCCCTAACCTTGTAGAAATTCTTAACGGTGCCTTGTGTATCTGTATAAGAAGTCTCGGTAACAAGGTTTGAGTTCAATTTAACATAAACGCCGTTTGGAATTTCAGATCTATACAGATTATAGCCGGCTAAGTCATTATCGCCTACTCTTACCCAGGTTATTTTAACAGAGTTATCCTCTAATGACGCAGTTACATAACGCACTTGAGAAGGAGGCGTCTTGTCTAAAATTTTTACCGGCTCGGTTGCTGAAAAATCACTTTTATTTCCTGCAGTATCAATAGCTTGTACTAAATAGATGTAACTTTCTAACAACTTGACTGTATTGTCTATATAAACTGCAGGGAATTTAGTAACCGTGGTTAAAAGAGCCGGAGTTTCATTTTCTCTCTGTCTAAAAATTTTAATTTCCTTTACATCACCCGAGGAAGATGAACCCGTAATAATTTCAACTCCTCTGCCTTGTTTAAATGTGGCAGAAACCGGAGAAGGGGGAGCAGGCGCTTCATTATCGGGCACAATTATTTCAAAAATAGGGCTAACGGTGCTTTCATTTTCCGCTCTATCAAGTACGCTAACCGAATAGTATATTTTTCTACCCGCAGGCAACCCGGTGCCTCCGTAACCGCTATCAATAAATATCGTTGAAGATGTAACCCCTGCGGCTGCCAAAACATCTCTTCTTTCGCCCCTAAATATTTTATATAGATAAGCATCATCTGATTTTGATTTTTCAATTTCTAATCTAACAAAACGATTTTCTACGCTTCCTGTTTTTATTACCACCGGTTCCGGAGCAATCAAATCTTCTAAATAAACGCTAGCAACTTGACTTAAAATACTTTCAAGGTTCTCTGAAGAAACGGATGTTACAAAATAAAAATATCTTTTGCCGTAAGATGCGGTACTATCTGTAAAAACGGGTTTCGAATATTCAATTAATTTTGAGTTTAATTTTAAGGAATCAGAGCCTAAACTTTCTTTTCTGTAAATATTGTAACCGGTGATATTACTCTCAGAGGCAACATTCCAAGAAAGAAAAATAAAATAATCCGAACCGGCAGCCGTAAGCCCTGAAGGAGCGGAAGGGGGCATTTTCTGGTCACTCTCTACTCTAACTATTTCTGAACTTCCGCTTTCTCTGCCTGAAGGGTCAACTGCGGTGATATAATATTCGTAAACTGACCTTGAATCAGGTTTAATATCGGTAAATATATTTTCCGAATCATCATCTCTTAAATTAAATCCGTTATTTACAACCCTAAATTCACCACTATTCTCTTTTCTATAAATATTAAAGCGAACTGCAAGATTATTCCTGTCCTCTGCCCACTTTGGATAATCCCAGCTTAGGGTTACAATTCCTTTAACCGATTTTGCCTTCAAATTAACAGGCTTTGATGGTTTTACTACCGATGCATTTACAGTTTTTGTAAATTGAGATGTACTTGAACCGGTTCTCCCAAAATATTCAATTTTATACTCATAGCTGTTACCTTCACTCACTTCTAAATCGTAATAGACTCTTCCGGCAACTTCGGCTGCTGAAAGAAACATCAAAGATAGCAAAGCGGATTTAAAGCTATTTCCTTTTACCCGCCTTATAACTTCAATTTCACTATCGGCGTCCAAAATTCTGCTTAACTGTTTATAATCATTAGCAAGAATATTCATTGCATCCGTAAATTCGGATATAGATTTAACAGGGTTATCAGAATTCAGTTTGACAAACTCACCGCCTGCCGATCTTCTTGAAACTAAAACATATTCATCAACAGCGGGTGCTTTTGTTAAAAATATTACTGCTTTTTCTCCGTTATACATATAAAGAAGGTCGGCGTCTTGAGGTAAAACCACCGTATAAATCAACAAAACAAATAATAATATCTTTACCATGTAAACTCTCTCCAAATTACGGGGCTTCCATAGTTACCAAATTCAGCGTAAGTCCCTATAAAAAACCGCCGCCCGGGCCACATTTGAAGCCCTGTTGAAGTATCCAAAAAAATGTTACCTTGTCCTGTTGTCCATTGCAAAATATCTGTATTACCCTCGCCGGATCCTATAGCGTACCACCAAGTGGCATCATAAGGCAAATAGGTTGCCGAATATAAATTTAGGACATATTTTCGCATTGCCCACCCAAGATGCGTAAGTGAAATTATTGGTTGCGGCTCAGGTAGTGTAAATGTAAACGGGAAATACTCTCTATCTATTTGTTTTACTTCATAAACATTACTTACGGTTCCCTGTGATGATACACTCCTAACACCTACATAGTAATTAGTACCGATGTTAAGATTGTTAAAGTCATAATTAAAAGGTATTTCTTGATTTTCAGGAAATCCCGGCGGAATATTTAAATCTACCCAACCGGTCAAACTTGTATCTGTATATGAACTTCTACCTATGTTATATTGATATTTTGCTATTGCCGGTGAGTGTGTATATTCTTGAGTGTCAAACTTTAAAGTTCTAAAAGCTGCATAATCATAATACTTTGCCACCGGAACCGGGGGGATAAAAGGAGCTGAAACCGGACCAACAGAAATAAAATTACCTGCTTTATTACCTCCGTTTATTGCTCTAATATTTAAGTATTTACCGTCTAAAAGAGTCAAGATATCTGCCGGTATAGCAACAATTCTATCTTGAGGGATATTCCTAAACGAGTCATGAACAGTCCAACCTAAATTACCGGTTGCGCCCGGTGATGCGCCTATTGAAATCTGATAATACTTTACTCCTGATTCTTGATCTGAACTTAACTTCTCAAAGAATAGTTTGCTTCCGTTATTAAAGAACCATTTAACCACAGGTTCGGAGGGTTTAGTATTGTCATTTATATTAAATTCTCTCATATAAAGTATATCACTTTTTGAACCGGTATTCTTAATGCTTCTAATTTCACCAATCAGATTATCAGGCGAATAACTACCTGTCAAAGATATATTTGCGGATAACCCGTTTGTAAAGACCCAGCCCGGTGTTAAATCTGTATTTGTATCAAAAGTTCTTAATTTGTATTCATATCCAATTACGCCGGTAGTGTCTGTCATCAACCAGTTAAGATTTATTTGATTAATTAATGAGGGATCGTCATTTATTATTTCAGGTAATGGTTGAGGTGCCTCCCCATAAGTTGCTCCCTGTGTTGATTGTGAAGCATCAATTTGTGCCGGTAAACCGGAGGGAGTTGGCGGCTTAGAAAAATCAAAGTTTATGATAATTGACTTTGAGGAATGTCCAAAAATACCCGAACCGTTATAAGTATTTAAAGTTAGTGTTAACGGAGCATCATAAATATAATTAATGGAGTTTTGTAAACCCGTTTCAAGTGTGGCGGTATAGTCAATGCCCGAACTACTAAATAAATAATCGCCGAAAGAAAAATAACCGGCATTTAAACTCACCGAAGTAATACCTGAATTAGGATCTGATGTTCTCACTTTTATAGAAAATTGATCAGCCCCAATTGTATATACGGTATTATTACCCGAAACGGAAACTAATGCTCCCGGAATACTAAATTCTTCTATAACCGGAGGTGTATCGTCAACTAAAAGAAATTGCTCGCTACTAACAATATCACCCGCAATACCTGCGTTATTTACGGCTCTTACATGCATATAATAGTACCCGTAGTCCAAGTTTTGGATCAAATCTGCCGGTACTCTAACTATTCCGTTAGGCGGAATATTTTTAAATGCAGGGTGTTCAACCCACTGAATAGCTTGATAATTCCACGGGAAATCTTGAGTGATCGCAAATTGATACCTGTCTATGCCTGATTCAGGATCGGCAGCCTGTTTTAAGAAAAACAGATTTAGATTAGACTTTGGCATATTTCCTGATGCACCTTGAGGAACTCCAAAGAAATACCTTAGAGTTGGGTTACCCGGTTTGCTATTATCTGCTAAGCTATAATATGTTGAAGTTTGAACATCACTTTTTACACCGGTGTATCTTACGCTTCTAAGTTCAATCTTTACGCTTGAAAAATTGGATGTAACAGGGAAAGTAAAATTAACAACATTAGATTTACCCGTACTATCCCATCCGTTTGTTCTTACGGAGTCACCGGGAAGAGTAATTACTCTATATTCATAGTGAGTAATATCATCATCATTTTCTATTGTCCAGTTAAATTTAATTGAAACAGTACCTTGAACAACAACCGGTTCAGGCGCCGGAAGTGGTTGAAAGATATTTCCGAAACGCCCTTGAGCCGGAACTGAAAAAGAAGTGTTAAATGTAACAGGTTGTTGTTGAGTCATTACCGGTTGCGCCGGCTTTTTTCTATCAATAAAAATTCTTGCAGATGAACCGACGGCACTGAATAAACCGTCTTGATTTTTTGCCCTCACATTTACGAAATAATTATTGTCACCTTCTAAATTGAGCCCCTGTATTTGCATATTTGAAATTGTACCTACACTTTCCCAGTTTCTAATATTTGTTGAACCGGGTGCGGTACCAATTGAATATTCGTAACCGGTAACCCCTGATTGAGGATCAGATGCTAACCACTTAGCAGTAATTGAATTTGTTAATGCCGTAACATAATGAAAGTTTGTACCTTGACCACGCTCTAACATATTTAATATTGTTACTACAGGTGTAGTAGGCGGAGTATTATCAGGCGGGGCACTTGTTGAAACAGGATCTGAATTTGCAAAAACACCTACGGGACCTGTAACAATATTTGAAGTTAGTGTTCTATAACTAACAAAACCGGCTTTATTTCTTGCTCTCAACTGAAATTTACTAACTACCGTATTTTCTTCTACTGAAACCGGGAAATGATGTACATCTATAGAGTTTAATAAACCTATACTCATAAATCCCGTATCAGAAGGTGAAGAAATACCCTCGTTAAACTTTATTGCATATTCAATAACATTATTGCTTGAAGTTGACCAGTAAATATTTTGGTTATTAATATACCTTAGATTCTGGTTAGTTTGGCTTAAATTACTAATAACAGGTAAAGTTAAATCATTTACAACCGCATCTCTTTTTGCCGTTAGTGTTGTTAAAGATGGTACCGCATTTTTTACTGTATCGTGCTGTTCGGCTTTCCAGTAAACATATCTATCAAGTACCTCAAATAAATTTTGCGCCATCATTTGCCTTTTGACAAAAACAGAGTCAAGTAGCTTTGTATATAATACTTGGTTAGGATAGAAAGCATCTAACCGCTGTTGGGCAAGATTCTTTAATCCTACTATTTTGGTTATTGCATCATTACTTACTTTAAATAAAGCTTCTCTGGGTATCTCATTGTAAAGTTGCTTAAGTACAGAATAAGCAGATTCTCTCTTCTGATCAAGTGTATAACCTGAAAATATACTATTGAAGGTACCTAAAGAATTGTCTTCTCCCGCTAAACTTTTAATTCTCTGCCATCTGTTGAGTGCTCTTCTTGTGATTTCCAATTCACCAAAATACATTGGGATATTAAATGCATTTTTTAACTCTATATCTTGATAAAAGAATGCGGTTGAAACTTGCGGATTGAAAATCAAACTAGGCAACGAAGTATTAATAAAATACTGCCTTTCACGGTATTTGAACATTCCCATCATCATATAAAGAGACTCAACCGAAAATCTTATATTATTAAACCTATTTCCAAAATTTAGAAACTCACTATTTGTTGAAAATAGATTATCAAAATTTGAGATCATCTCCTCAATACCGGAAAGATTTGCTTTCATCAAATTATCATATTCAATTGTTTTAGCTTGATAAAGATTTATATTCTCAAGATTGTTTAAAACCAAACTTTCATTTAGATTAAATGAAGGTCCTGCAATAACTGTAGCAATAGTATTTTCGCCTTGCATACTATATGATACTTGTGGTGAGATAAAGGAAACGGATTGAAGCGGGTTAGAAATATTTATTTCGGGCGTTTCACCGGGTAGCACAATATTTGAAGTTATCGAATTTAAACTCGCACTTAAATTACTAAATGTGGCGTTAAAGTTAGTTATTTCCTCATTAACAGTCTGTATTGCTTGAATAATAGATTGCCTTAAATTTTCATTTGACACATTCAATAATGCAGCTCTTAGCGATTCCAAATACCAAGCCATACTTTGCCTGAAATAACTTACACTCGGGTTAGGATTCCAAGTTACATTATTTTCTTCAATAATCATCATTGAATCTAACCAGTTTCTCCAGCTGTTTGCTACATTAGGGTCAAAAGCTCTTGCCCGGGTAATTGTTTGATACATTCCGTCAATAGCAGCGAAAATCGTTTCTTGAGTAATACCTAAAGTAGCGGGAATGTTAGCCATTTGAGTTCTGGCATTTTCAGCTGCAGTGTTAAAAGCATCTCCGATATTTTTAGCTTCTTCAATCAATGCATCCATTGACCGGTCTCTTCCAAAACCGGCACTAAAACCACCGGGTGCAACTTTCAACCAAATATCACCGTCCCAGCTTACAAAAAGTAGAGTAATTGAAAGTGAGGCACCACCGTAAAAATAAAAATTTGGTGAACCGATTAGAACACCTTTCACACTACCTCTTGCCGAAGCAATTCCTCCTAAAACCGAAGCATTTATATATACTTCAAGATAAGCACCCCAATCTATATTTGGCCTGTACCATACTCTTAGCTCTAAACCGCTCTCAACACTTACAATCCAGACATTAAATCCTTGACTCATTGATGCGGAGGCATAAAAACCAAGATTACCGACATAAAATTCTCCGCTTCCGGAAATAACACTGATAATATTAAAATTTGTGTTACCAATGATACCCCAAGTATTGTTGTCATAAATATAAAAAGTAAGATTAGCATCTGCAGTAATCAAAGATTTCATATTAAGAATGACATTTAGTGTACCTTCTGCGTATGCATTAGTAAACCCAACAGTTAAATTAAATGTACCATAAATACTTTGAGTTTGATTTAACAAAACGGCTTTACCGGTTAGATTAAATGATTGGTCAGATAAAGTTAACAATACTTTTGCATTTATTGCATCGCTTGTACCAAAAACAAAAGAACCATAAACTAAAACCGCAAAAGAACCTGCGGGGGCGCTAATACTCCCTTTTGTTTCATCATCAAGACCGCAATTAGCTTTAACTAAATTAATATCTTCAGTTCTTGGGTTAAGAAAGAACCCCCCTCCTATTCCGGTTAAGAAAATGCCGGGACCAATTGCTACCGGTGGCATATTTAACGCCGCTAAAAATATTCCCGCCCTTGTAGTACCGCCGTCTCTCTCAAATTTTCCTATAACTGCTATATCATAAGCCCTGTTAAGTTTCCCTCTTCCGGCAAATAACAAAAAGAAATTCTCCCCTTCAGAACGGTAAGAGATATCAACGGCAAATCTAACCATCCCGCTCTTTAAGCTGAAATTGGCGTTTTTAATTGTTAAACTAACGCTATTATCGGTTTTAGTATAAAGAAGAAATTCATCAATGCCTCCTCCTCCAAAATTCTGAATATTAATAGTACCGCCAAATTTTATGAAATTTTTAACGGTTATTTCGGTTGAATCAATTGCACCGTTGCTACCTCCTGTTACCATGATTTGTGTTTCATCAAAACTCATGGCAAACTCACTCACACTCAAACTTATAATATTTTGTAAATCGAGTGAGCCTCCCGTTATCATTCCGTTTACATTTTCTAATGTTCCGTTAGAATGAATTTTTAGGTTGCTAAAATCTAAAGAACCGCTAATTTTACTAAAATTGGCAGCCGCGGCACCGCTTACCGTAAGTTTAAAGTTACCGTTACTCAAAGATTCAATATTATGGCTAGTGATGTTTAATTTGAGGTTTCCGAACTCTATATCGGTAAGTCCGTTTGCAGTAATCGGTCCCCAAGTATAATCTCCGTTAAAGGAAACCTGTAACCCCGGTGAAATCGTATTACCCGATCTGCTTCCAAATCTTATATACTTCTCAGTGCTGTTTCTGAAATAAAAACTTGAAACAATTTCTAAATTTGAGTTAAGGTAATCATCTAAATCAATGTTTAATGCTATATATTCAGGATCAAATTTACCCACCCACAAATTAAATTCTGTTTGGTCATTGCCTCCTAAACCGGGTTCTTCATTAAGTATTACAACTCTTGCCCCGCCGGATATTGTTCCGTCTGTACCAACCTTCAAGTTAAACATTTGCCTACCGGTATCTGCCGGTTGAGGTAGTTTTACAAATCCGTGTACATCAAAAAAGTAAACATTGTTTTCAGATGTTACCGCAAGTTTTGAAAGTGCAATCCTGTCTTGTACTACATAAGTCTCTTGAGTTAATAGATTAGCGCCCGACATACTAATGCTACCGTCAGTTCCAACTTTAAATCCATAAAATTGGCTCGTTTTATCCATAAATGTAATTTCGCCGCTCATTGACATATAAAAAACATCGTTATTGTAACTAAACGAGATAGCTTTGTAAGAATCAATGTTTTTGAGACTAAACTCTGCTTTAAATAACTTGAACGACTGTATTGAAGAAGGGAGTGTTATATCAACCTCGGGCACAGAAACCGAGTTTTTGGAGATTCTTAAACCCGCAAAAGATACTTCAAATTCGGGAGACAGTGTGGGCGCACTTAGAGTACCGCTCAATAGTAATTCAAAGTCATCTTGGCTAAAAGTAATAGAAATTGCCGGTTGTTCGCCAATACTTTCAGGTTTGAATCTCGCAATAGCGATAGGAATTTCAGCTCCGGGTATATGAGAGAAATCGAATGTGAAGTTGAAAATTCCGTTTTGATACAATGCAGTGAAATGTAGATCCGTTGTATCTTGGCCTGATTTAAAGAACTTTGATGCAATATCGCCGGAGAGTTTAAAGCTTTTTTCCGCACCAAAGTTGAAACTTAACCCTTGAAGTTTAAACTCGGCAAATGAGCCCATTCTAAAAGTTTTAATGTAATTTGAATTTTGAATGTAAGTTTGCGAATAATTACCGAGAGTAACAGTGCCTGACAATCCTTCGTTATTTATGATCACAGGATCAACAACAACCTCTAAACCGCCTAAAGATTGGGGTAGAGTAATAGAACCTCCCGTAGTTAGTTCATAATTTGAGCCTGAAGCTGCAAAACCTAAACGGGTTAACCTGAGCAGAATACCCTTAGAACTTAAATCTATAAGCGGGGCATTTGCACCTTCTAATAAAATGGATCCGCTTACAGGTTCAAATGTTGTTGCATTAACTGTTAAGTCAAATGAAATATTAAAAACGGGGGCTTCCGTATCACCATATTTTAATGCCGGAACAACTAATTGAATCATTTGGCCTTCACGGCTACCGATTCTCAAACCGTTCTCTGTGTTTTCGGTCTTTATTAATACATCACCGTTCTCATTTTTTAATACTAAATATGCTCTCTCTAAAGAACCGAGAGGCATTTTTTCCGGAATATCAATTGCTGCTAAAATATTATCGAGAACAAATCCCGTAGTATCTATAAACGCTAATCTTTCGGCGCCTCTATAAAAAGACATTCTTCCGTTTGATACTCTAAAATCAACGAATGAAATTTCACAGTTATCTTCAAATGAAAGCCTTAGAGCATTATACACCTGATTGTTATAAACAAAAGAAACGGCGCTTTCACCCGATAGAGCCAACTTATTGTTCGAAATTGTTATCCCTGAAGGCATCGTTAAAAGCATTGAATTATTCTGGGTTAATTCATAATCCCCTCTAACCGCCTTCCATTTTAACCCGCCGGTTTCAATAGATACCAATAATCCGAATGAACTATTAATCGATACCGACCCCCCTTGATAAGATAAATCTTCTAAGGATAAAAGAAAATCATCAAAATTAACTTCAATATTAGCCCCTCCGTCAAAACTTAGAGCACTTGAACCTGCAAATTTTAAACCCTCTTTGCTAACAGAAGCTTGATTTATGGTAAAGTTAAAAACCGGATTATTTTTGGGAAGTGAAATAGTGAAAGGTTCATTAATACCAATTGCACCGTCAAGTATTCTACCGCTTATAAGATCAAGCGAAATATTACCGGAACCTGATGCCGTATTATTTTCATCAATTGGAACGGTAAGATTTGCTGCTAAATCTAGCTTTACATATTGAGTATCTTCTAAATTTGAGAAAAACAAATCTGAAGTAGTTACATTTAGGGTGGCGCTGCCTATTTTGAAGTCACAATCAGGTACAAAACCGGTTATGCTTCCGGATATTTTACCCAAACTGTTAATTCTTAACTCATTATTACCTAAAGCTGTTGTACCGTTACTATTTTCACACCTTAGATTTTCGGGAAGAACAAAATTTCCTTTAATTTTTACATCGATAATCTGTTCACCGTCATCTCCCTCAGATAAAGAACCTCCTAATCCTTTAATTACATATCCCGCACCGTTAGAACCGAAAGGAATAAAGAAATTATCCCCCGAATAAGTAATATCTTCAATGCTGCCGGTTATTCTGCTTCCGTTAAATCCCGCATCAACTACATAAATAGTAATATTCTTTAGTTGTTGAGGTATTTTAGGAAGATCCGGAAATTTTAACTCAAAATCAGTTGAGAATGCTAAATCATCTAAACTAATAGAAAACGGATCAAAAATATTTATTGTGAAGTTTGGCATGCTGAATCTTAGCGGCAGGAACGAAAATCCTTTTATGTCAAATGCAGGAATGTTGAGATTTGGTATTGATAGCTCGGGTAGCGTTAAACCTAATTTACTTATTCTTATATCGCTAAGATTTGGAATAGAAAAATTTAATTCGGGGAAATTGAGATTAATATCCAAATCAATATCAAAATCCCACCCAAATTCAGGTGAAAATGATAAACGAGGCAGTCTAAAATCGAGTAAATCTAAGTTAATTTTACCAAATGCAAGTTTTGGAAGAGAATCAGGCAAGTCAACGCTAAAATTAAGAATTTCAAATAAACTATTTGTTACTCTAATTGTAGTAGAAGCACCGTAAGATTTTGATTCCGTAAGTTTAAGCCTAATTCCGCCGGTTAAAGCAATGTCAAAATCAGGAACGCTAAAATTAACCAGATCGGTATTTATAGAGCCTGCAACATTAGTGAGTTCTAAAGCGAGACGGTCAGAATCCTCAATTAAAAATATTTTGTTATTAGTATTAAAATCAAACTGTGCAGCCAGATAACCGGATTGATCAATCTGAAGTACCAAGTTATCGTTTCCGATTTCTGTTTCAAATAATGTAAGTACTCCGCCAAATTTGAGCTTGGTGATACCGTTTTCGTTTTTGTACTCAAACCGTTTTAATTTGTAAGGTATTCCTGCTTTTGTTAAATCAAACAAACTTAATTTTTCATCAGGTATTGCTACCTCAATTCTACCTAACTGCAATGAAAAATCAGTTTTATCAACGGTTATGTCAAATTCAATCAGAAAACCGGGATCTGCGGGGTTATTAAATTTTAACCCGGGGAAAGAGGCAAGAACGGGTACTCCTTCCTTAGTTCTAATTCTAACATTCTCACCCGCCTCTTCAAAATTTACTAATAATGAATCATTTTGGTCTCTTAATTGAATAAAGGCTATATCACTTCTCGGCAGGGGTAATTTAGCCGGTAAAACAGTTGTCAACAAATTAATGGCATATAAAGTAAAGCCTGATTGTGATAATGATGCAACTATAACATCATTTAATAGTAAATCAACCTTACCCGCCGTAATCTCTTTATTGTTCAGCCCAATCTTAAAGCCGTTCGTAAAATTTGCGGCCAAATCATAGGTTCTACCCTCGTATCTAAGATGGGCACTACCAAAACCTGCAAT
Organism: Ignavibacteriaceae bacterium; assembly: GCA_014879635.1. Lineage (GTDB taxonomy): Bacteria > Bacteroidota > Ignavibacteria > Ignavibacteriales > Ignavibacteriaceae > BA9. Next base: position 39,176 of record JACSRR010000163.1, read on the forward strand.
ACCTAAACCATCTTTTGTTATTTCTAATGTATCGGGCATATTTATCATAACGCCCGTACTCTGAGGTGCAGTATTATTTTTTTCCGTAAAGGTTAACACTGGACTTCCGCTTTCTAATGCGGCATTTATTCCGAAGCCGTTATCAAAGATTATTCTACCGCCCTGTATTTCGTTATTTGAATAGTCAAACGCTAATTCGTCAAATGTTACGCCGATATTTGCGCCTGAGCCTATATTAGCACTACTTCTTCCGTTAATTTTAATACCGCTTTTAGTTATGTTCATTGAGCTCAGATTAAAACTCAATACGGGATTCTCTAAAGGATAGCTGAGCGTATAAGGTGTTGAAATATCTCCGGTAAATTCAGTGAGAGAATTGTTTAGAACATCGTAAACAAAAGCTACATCCGCCTCAAGCTCGCCTCCTGCAATATTGCTTAAGTTTAGCCTTGCTTGACCACCTAGAATAACTTTTTGACCATCGTTTCCGGCACTAAATTGAAGACTTGAATTAACTATATTTAATCCGTAATTTCCTACTTTCAAACTGCATGCAGGAACAATATTTTGCACTTCTCCCGAAATATTGCCGTTACCGCTTAGTAAAAGATATGACGACATTAATTCTAACTCGGGAACTGCGCCCTCACATCCAAATGCCCCTTCGGGTAACTTCAAGCCTCCTTTTAGCCTTAACTCCGGATTAAATGAAAATCCTCCCGAACTAAACGGTGCATCTATTAATCCTGAGAACTCTTTAACATTAAATTTCACCCCTCCCGCTATCGGAATTTCTAATCCTTGAAATGTAACCGGAGGTATTGTTATACTTAATCCGTTAAAACTCAAATTTGCATTTAAGTTAATATCGGGGTTTATCAGCTCTATCGGGGTACCTACAGGCAAGTTAGGAAGGCTTATCTTTGCACCAAAATTTAAGTTAAGATTTCCGCCTATTAGATTGTTAACTATATCTGTCAGGGAAATTGAAGATCCGGTTGAATTTCCGTTGAAGAACTCTAATTTTATTCCTTGAAACTCGAAGAATCTGCTTCCGCCACCTGTACCTGTGCCTAAATTCAATCCGCTAAAAGAAGGAAGGTTAAATCCCGATGAAGTTAGTGTTAATCCGTCAAATGGTCCAAGAGTAAAACCGCCTAAATCGGGGAAAATATAAGACATATTAAAATCTATACCGAAATCCCACTGACCGTTCTGATAACTGAGATTGTTAAAATTTAAACCGCTTAGGTCTATTTTCATAAATCCCAAATTTATGTTTGGCGAACTTCCCGTGTTCATTGAAGAGAAATTTTGCACGCTAAACATACCGTTCCCAATAGCTGCCGAAAGATTAACCTTATAATTGATAAAATCAGGAAGATTAACTCCAAATTCGGAGTTTATACTCAGGTCAATACTTGATGCTCCCGAGAGAGGGCTATAGCTAAAATTACCGGAAACATTTCTAAGTTTAAGAGAAATGTAATCTGTGGCTGAAGGAAAAGGGAAAATATCTACCGGAACATTACAGCTTATCAATCCGGAAATATCTCCGTTTGACGAAAGACTCACTCCGTTTATCTCACAAAGCGTGTAATTGTTAAAGACTACTAATTCTCCGTTGAGTCTTAAAGAAGCGTTAGGATATGAAAGGGTAAACCTTGTTAAGTTCAGCTTTGCAGTTTCATTACCGAAAGAGTAAACGGGAAGAGCGGAAGATCCTTCAAACTCTAGATTGCCCGTTATTGCTCCCGTTGAGCTTACGGTTAACTCGCCTATAGGATTTATGGGCGTAGATAAGCCCGGTAGCTCTATTCTTCCTCTAATCGATAATCCGTTAAACGGAGTAAACTCTATGTACTCAGGCTTTAAGTATTCTGATACTATACTCGAGGGAATTATATCCGGTTGAATGTTTGCATATACTCTACCCGCAGTAAAAGTAAAATTTGTGTAGCTTCCTTTTACAAATGTTAGATTTTCAACTGTTACATTTATTATCCTTTGTTGACCGTCTGCTAAGCGAAGTTTTAAATCAGTTACCCCGCTCATAATAAAGTTTTCGGTATCTTGCGAAATTTGAAGTAAATCATAACTATCAAACCACGCTGTATTTCTAATTAAATTTACAGCTAAAAATGGAAGAAGGTTCGGGTTTTGTTCGCCGTAATCATAGATAAAGCTCCACAGCTCGCTACTGCCGTTGTTTGCCGTTAGAGGATTTCCCAAATCGTCGGTTACTCTTATTCTCCATGCATACTCTTTTCCTTTTTCTAAGGTAAGAGCATCTTGAGGATATTGATAAAATGTTGTACCCGTTAGGTTTACTTGATGATGAGGAGGATTTGCCGAAAGTGCCTGGTTAAGAGTTTGCCCCTGCAACCTTTCTACTATTAATAAATTATAATTTGCGTTTATCGTTGTAGGTAGATTTACGGGTGCCCATTGAAATATCGGGAATTGCTGATTAAATGCCGATGCGTTTGAAGGTGCAAATAATACCGGTGCATCCGGATATATTATATTAATCATCCCGCTCGATTCTGTTAAAATTTGATTATTACTTCCTAATACTTTAATAATAACATCAAAAGTACCCTCGGGAAACCGGTTCGTTCTTAATACTTGCTGATAGGTAGTATTATCAAAATTAACATCACGCCAATCTATTACTTTAGTGCCCGCATATACATTGCTAGTTGGGCCTGAAGGAAAACTCTCTACGCTGCTTCTTGCTCTTACAAGTTCCCTGTTTTGTGAGTCCTTAATTATCAATTGAAGACGGAAATCTACCGCTGCTGTACCTAAGTAGTTAACTGTTAAAAGAGATGACTCGGGGTTTCTTGTCCACTCAGATAAAAAGGATGTTGGTGAAGGATCTAATACTAAAAATGAATTCCACAAATTCGATTGTGAATATGTATTGGATATTATAAATACAAATAAAAAAAGTGTAAAAACTCTTCTCATGGCTCTCGTAATTTTGTTGCAGCGTGTTAAAAAAAATGTGGGTAGTCAAAAATAATAATTTTTGCTTCTTTGTCAAGAGGGAGAATACAAAAAAAACAAAAAAAATGCATTTTTTATTAACTTAATCGTTATTAAACAATCAGTTAGAAAAAATATTTTAGTTTGACAATGTTGGGTAGAGGGAGAAACCGTGTTACAGAAACTTACCGGCAATAAAATTAAATGAATATTTTATCT
>JACSRR010000082.1 GCA_014879635.1 Ignavibacteriaceae bacterium
TTTTCTGAAGAACAAAAATATTGAACATTCTAATTTTTACATAACCTAATAAACATTTCATATTTTTAAAAACAGCATTCAAATGAAAAATAATTTACTTTTAGTTGGTTCAGGACCAATGGCAATTGAGTACAGTAAAGTACTTAAATCACTTAATATAGCTTTTACGGTAATTTGCAGAAAAGAGTCATCGGCAACAAGCTTTTTTGAAAAAACAGGAATTAATCCCTTATTTGGGGGGGTTAATAATTTAGATCGTGAAAAATTATCAACTTTTAGATGTGCAATAGTAGCTACAGAAGTAGATAATTTAGCCGGTGTCTCAAAATTTTTAATTGAAAACGGAATTAAAAATTTACTAATTGAAAAACCTGCTGCATTAAATGTAGCCGAAATGCTTTCGCTTTCAGAATTAGCTGCGAAATACAATTCAAAAGGATATGTTGCATACAATAGAAGGTTTTATTCCTCAATACAAATTGCAAAGAGAATAATTGATGAAGATGGGGGAGTATTATCTGCTTTTTTTGAGTTCACAGAGAGATCTCATTTAATAAAAGATGCTGATAAAACTACTGCCACAAAATTAAATTGGCTAATTGCCAATTCATCACATGTTATTGATATGTTTATTTCATTGTGCGGTATCCCAAAAACAATTAATTGTTATAAAGCCGGATATTTAGATTGGCATAAAAATAGCGCAATATTTACAGGTGCAGGTATCACAATAAAGAATATACCTTTTTCTTATCATGCAAATTGGATATCCGCCGGAGGATGGGGTTTAGAAATCTTTACGAATAAAAGGAAATTAGTCTTTAAACCACTAGAAAGGCTAAAACAACAGGTGATTGGTAGTTCAGAAATTGAAGACATTGAATTTGATTATTCAAAAGATATTTCCTTTAAACCGGGATTATTAAAGATGGTAGAAGCGTTTGTTAGTAATGAAACTCAAGATCTCGTAAGATTAGATACACAAGTTGAAAATATTAAAATTTATGAATCAATTCTAAAAGGTCAATCGGTTTAAAAGTCTTGCAAAAAGAACAAGCGAAAAACTCTCTTCTTCTAATTTTTTCTAATGGAATTGTAAAAAGTAGTAATTTTGCGAAGCAATTGTTAATGGCCTTTCTTTTAGGGTTATCAGCTGAAGTGGATATTTTACTTGCAGCACAGGTTGTTCCTACTTTAATAACAGCTTTAATTAGCGCCGGTGCCGGCGAGATAATTATTTCAAGAATAAAAAATGAGCTGAAACTCAAGGATATTCTACCCTTTTACCTAATGGTTTTGCTATCCGTTACAATAGTTTTGGGCGTTTTGTATTTTTTGTTTATACCGGCATTTTCATCTATACTTGAATTAGAAAAGTCCAAAAATGAAATATTTTCGTTTTTGAGTCTAATATATTTGGCCAACCTTATTCCAAAGGTTTTTGTCTCAGGTTTAAGGCCCACTCTATACTATTTAGGAGAATACAAATATTATACATTATCTGCAACATTCTCGGAGATATTTATTCTAGTAACAATTGTGTTATTAACTCCAAAAATAGGAATAATAGGTTTTGCCTATGGCACACTAGCTGGGAGCACTGTTAACGCGCTTCTTTATATATATAGAAGTAATATAAAATTTTCTTACTTATTTATTGCAGAAAAATTTCAGGAAGCTAAGGACGATTTAATTGAATTAATAAAGAAGGCATTTACGGTTTCTCTTAACACTCTGTTAAAAAATGGTGCTCAGCTTATTGAAAGGACATTGGCAGTGAGAAATTTGACTCCGGGTTATTTAAGTGCCTTTAATTATTCTAAATCTATCTCAGAATTGCCAAGTTCAATATTATTAGATTCAATAGTATTCTTCCTGTCTCTTATACACATCTGACGCTGCCGACGACGGA
>JACSRR010000024.1 GCA_014879635.1 Ignavibacteriaceae bacterium
TCCGTCGTCGGCAGCGTCAGATGTGTATAAGAGACAGCGTTAGTACCGGTGTAAATGTGGTTATTTTCACTGACGGCGGGAGTTGATTTTATTGTTCCGCCTGTCTGATATACATATTTTATCGCCCCTAATGAATCAATAATGTACATATTTTTATTGAGCGAAGGGAAGACAAAATAATTATTTATTGAACTCAGCGCACCATCAACAGGTATATTTAAGTTTTTTGAAGTAGCAATTACCGAAATCGTTTTGCTTACAGAAACTACATCGCCGGTTGAAAAAACTACCTGAAGTATAACCTCGTTGTCACCGGAATTTAGTGTTAAATCAACTACTTCACTCTCACTAATTACAGTTTCATTAAAGATCCACTTATAACTTATAGCTGTGTCTAATGGACTGATTGAAGCTTGTAATGTACCTGTAGCCGAACCGTCAAAGTTTGAATCCATCCAAACAGATTCGCCCTCAATTTGGGTGAGGATTCCCGTTTTATAACCTAATTTAACGACCACGGGATTCAAATAAGCTGTAATTTTTCTATACCCTATACCGTAAATATTTCCTGTAGCATCAACAATTGTATGCCTTAAACCATCATGATATGAAGTATTTGAATACCAGTGCCCGTTTTCACCAAATTCTGGATCTAATGAACCATTAGCTAAAAACCGCATCATTAACATATCTGAATGATTAGCTTCTGAAGGGAAATTTTTTCCATAACCTGTTAACAACAATTTTCCTGAAGGTAAAGCAATCAGTGTATAAGGTAAATTGATCACTCCCTCCGTTAAAACCGAAACAAGCCCGTTGTTTCCAAAAGTCGGGTCAATTAATCCGCCGGAAGTTAAAGCTTGTATAGAGTAATATTTATTGTCTATTACTCCGGCAATAAAAATTTTACCGTGGGATTCAATAATATCAACCGACGAAGTTTCTGTTCCGGCACTTTTTCTGAACCAACCGTTACCTTCTGGTCCAAATGATAAATCAATCTGTCCGGATGAGGTAATTCCCAGTACGGCAAATAAATTCTGCGAAGGATAAGTACCGGTAACCAATATTCTTCCATTCTCTTGAACGGTCATTTCGTAAACCCTCTCAAATTGTGGAAGATAAACAGAACCTGAGTTTCCGAAATTGGATACTATTTCTCCCTCTAAGGTCATTTTTACTAAATATGAATATTTAATATTATCTCCTCTAATTAGAACAAAAAGGTTACCGTCACCCGAAAACCTTATTGATTTTGCAACTCTCTCCGGATAATCAATTTGAACAACACCCATATTTCCGAAAGTTGGATCAAGAATACCTTCTGCCGTGAAGCGTAAAACAACGGGATAAAAATCTTCGTCAAAATACATTGAGCCGACTGCCAATATTTTATCATCGGGGAGTACTAATATTTGTTGAGCCTTCGAAAAGTTTGAGTAACCCGGGAGAGAAGTTACGCCGGAAACACCAAATGTAGAGTCAATTGACCCATAAGTTGTTAAACGGGTAATGTGAAAAGTGTGATCCGGTATATCACTGTTTGATGCAGAAACTACCAAAACTTTTCCGGTAGATTGAAATGCTGCATGAACTCCAAGAAAATCTTTGTACGCATTTGTAACGGTTATGTCAACAATTGAATTGTTGCCATAGCTACTATCAGGATATTGTGAATATATTACTGATGTTATTATTAATATCAGTAAAACCGTTAAATTTTTCATTTTAATGCCTTATTTGGTCTTATTTTCATTATCTTATTTATTCTAAGATTTCAAAAAACTATATAATTCTATTTTATCTTTTCTCACTAATATAAAAATTAGGATACTAAATGAAATATACCTTATTTATTAAGTAAAGTCAAGTAACCGGGCAAAATTAAAATTATTTTTTTCAA
>JACSRR010000023.1 GCA_014879635.1 Ignavibacteriaceae bacterium
AAAAAAAAAAAAAAAAAAAATATTCAAATTATAAGTTTGTACCAAAAGCTATAATGACGACCGGAAATACTCTTTATCCAGAAACAAGAAGAGAAATTGAAGAAAGTTTTGAATGCAAGGTATTTGATTCTTATAATTGTGAAGCAAATCCAACGGTTTTTGAGTGTCATACTCATGAAGGTTATCATTCGGCAATGGAGTACGGAATCACGGAAGTATTGAATTCTCGAGGAGAGGAGATTTCAGAAGGTATTGGAACATTAATTTCAACTGATCTCTGGAATTTTGCTCAGCCTTTCATTCGCTACGATACGCAAGATCTTGTTGAGATAGACACGAAATCTTGTTCTTGTGGTCGTAAACTGAAGAGGATAATTAGAATAATTGGAAGGGAGAACGACATTCTAACGGCTCCAAACGGAAGGATTTTTATAGTTCATAACTTTACGGGTTTTTTCCAGACAGATAATAAGTTTATAAAAAAGTCTGTATTGCAATTTCAAATCATATACATTAAAAATCAGTTAATAAAATTCTTGTTGGTTGTTAATCAAAATTATGACGAACAAACGGAGAAGTATATTAAAAATTTTTGGTCACAGGAGTTTAACATGAGAGTTGAAATAGAATTAGTTGATGCAATACCTTTACAAAGTAATAATAAAAGGCGTTTTATAATAAATGCTTAAAATTATAATTCTTGACTATGCAATGGGAAATCTAAGGTCAGTTCAAAAAAAAGTTAATTCATTAGGATATGAAGCTATCATATCATCTGATTTAAATATAATAAAAAATGCAGATAAACTAATACTACCCGGAGTAGGTCATTTTAGAAAAGGTATGGAGAATCTAATTAAAACCGGAATATATGATTTATTGAATGAAATTGTGTTGAATAAAAAAAAACCAATTCTTGGTATATGTTTAGGTATGCAATTAATGACAAATCATTCTGAAGAGGGAAATTGTGAAGGATTTGGCTGGATTAATGGTGAAACAGTAAAATTCAAATTAGATCCAATTCAATTCAAAGTTCCTCACATGGGCTGGAATTCAATCCAGATTAAAAAGAAAAGCTCAATATTTGAAGGCTTATCTGAGAATGAAATGTTCTATTTTGTTCATTCTTATTATGTAAAATGTAAGGAAAAGAATGATGTTCTTTCAAATACAGAATATGGTATAGAATTTACATCTGCAGTCTGGAAGGAAAATATTTACGGTGTTCAGTTTCACCCTGAAAAAAGCCATGACTGGGGAAGTAAATTATTACGAAATTTTTGCGAGTTATAAATATGTATAGACCAAGAGTTATCCCTTGCCTTTTACTCAAAAACTCCGGTTTAGTCAAATCCATAAAATTCAAGGATCATAGATATATAGGCGACCCGATAAATGCTGTTAAGATATTTAATGATCTAAGGGCTGATGAATTAGTTTTTTTAGATATTGCCGTAGGACTAGAAAACCGTAAACCTAACTTTGAAATAATTCAAAAAATTGCTGATGAAAGTAACATGCCTTTTGCTTATGGCGGCGGTATAACTTGCATTAATGATATTAGGTTAGCTTTGAAGTATGGTGCAGAAAAAGTTGTTATAAATTCAGCCGCTATAAAAAATTTTAGTTTTGTAAACGAAGCTTCTCAAGAGTTTGGTTCATCTACAATAGTAGTATCAATTGATGTAAAAAAAAATCTATTCGGAAAATATATTGTTAAAATAAACTCCGGAACTACTTCAACTGAGTTTGATCATGCTACTGCGTGTTTAAAGGCAGAAGATTCCGGTGCCGGTGAAATAATTCTTACATCTATAGATTGTGAAGGATCAATGAAAGGATATGATTATTTTTTATATGATTCTATTACCGGATTTCC
>JACSRR010000287.1 GCA_014879635.1 Ignavibacteriaceae bacterium
CTTTATTTACTAAAAACTTATGACGCCTTTAGCTTCATTTTCACAATTGAATATCAGTAAATCAAACATAAAAAAAATAAGAGCTTCTCTGTGCTCTATGTGAGCTCTGCGGTTAAATTATTTTTCGCCACCAAAAAATCCAATAATCCCCAAAGATTTAAACTTTTCAACTACAGTTCATCAATTTTTACTGATTTTTTTGCAGGGAAAATGCTTATATTTGCTATTTGTCAAAAATCAAAATAAATGATTAGAGCAGTTATCCCCGTAGCCGGAATAGGCAGCAGATTAAAACCACATACTAATACAATTCCCAAAGTTCTTTTAACTGTTGGTGATAAACCTATATTAGGACATATCATTCAAAAGTTGGTAAATCAAGGTATTACAAGTTTTACTTTTATTACCGGTTACTTTGAAGATAAAATTAAAGAATATATTCTTGCTAATTTTAAGAATATTGACCCAATATTCGTAAACCAAGGGGAATTAAAAGGTTTGGGGCACGCTATCCACTGTGCTGCAGATACCTTCAAAGAAGATAAAATTTTGATAATTCTTGGAGATACAATTTTTGATGTTGATCTATCTAAGATAATTAACTCAAAAGATAATTATCTCGGATTAAGACAAGTTGATGACCCTTCCCGTTTCGGAATTGCGATCATCGAAAACGGTGAAATTAAAAAATTGATTGAAAAACCTTCCGAACCTGTTTCAAATACCGCAATTGTAGGAATTTATTTTTTCTCGGATGTTTCAGAATTAAAACTTGCTCTTAATAAAATTATTGACGAAAATATTACAACTAAAGGTGAATATCAATTAACAGATGCAATGCAAATTATGTTAGAATCCGGCGTTGCAATTAAACCTTTTATGGTTGACGGTTGGTATGATTGCGGAAAACCTGAAACCTTGCTTGAAACTAATCAATTTGTGCTTAAAGATAAAAACGAATTTGAAGAGAGGGAATCTGTAGTTATTATCCCCCCCGTTTTTATAGACCCTTCAGCTGAGATTTCGAATTCGGTTATCGGTCCGTTTGCAACAATTGCAGCAGGTGTTAAAGTGAGAGATTCAATTATAAGAAATTCAATAATCGGTCAAAATTCCGAAGTTGCTAAATGTAACTTTGAAGACTCGTTAATAGGACCTAATTCTATTTTGACCGGTAAATTCTCGAAAATAAATACCGGTGATTCATCGGTTATCGATTTTAATTAATAATTAAGGAATAAACTATGTCATTCTTTTTTACTTCGGAATCAGTTTCAGAGGGTCATCCCGATAAAGTTAGTGATGCAATTTCCGATAGTGTATTAGATGCTTATTTTTCGATTGATCCAAATGCAAGGGTAGCATGCGAAACTTTTGTTACTACCGGCACCGTTATTATTGGTGGTGAATATACGGTTAATGCAAAAGCAAACATCGATAAATTTGTCTCTTTAGACCTCCATGAGGTTATTCGTGATACAATAAACAATATTGGATACAACAAAACCGAATATAAATTTGACGCAGGTTCTTGCGGTATCTCAAATTTGATGCACGGGCAATCAGGCGATATAGCTATGGGCGTTGATACCGGCGGTGCAGGCGACCAAGGTATTATGTTTGGCTACGCTTGTGACCAAACTCCCGAATTAATGCCAATGCCCATTATGTTTTCGCATAAATTAGTTCAAAGATTAGCTGAGATTAGAAAAAAAGAGGCTCATTTAATGCCTTATCTAAGACCTGATGCTAAATCTCAAGTTACTATTGAATATTCGGAAGATAAAAAACCTCTCAGAATTGATGCCGTTGTTGTTTCTACTCAACATGACCCTGATGTAACCACCGAAAAACTTCGCGAAGACATTAAAGAAATTTTAATCAAAAAAACGCTTCCCGCAGATCTTCTTGACAATAACACGAAATATCATATAAACCCAACAGGAAGATTTGAAATAGGCGGACCTCACGGTGATAGCGGATTAACCGGAAGAAAAATTATTGTTGATACTTATGGCGGATGGGCTCCTCACGGCGGCGGTGCTTTTTCCGGTAAAGACCCCTCAAAAGTTGATAGAAGTGCTACTTACGCAGCAAGACACATTGCAAAAAATGTTGTTGCAGCAGGATTAGCTACCGAATGCTTAGTTCAAGTTTCTTATGCAATAGGTGTTGCAGAACCCGTTTCAATTTTTGTTGATACTAAAGGAACCGGAAAGATTCCCGATCATGTTATATCTAGTATAATCAAAAATGAAATTGATTTAACCCCAAAAGGTATTATTGAAAGATTAAAACTAAGAAGACCTGTTTATAAGCAAACCGCTGCTTATGGCCACTTTGGCAGAAAAGGCGATGCTTTTACTTGGGAAGAATTAGATTTAGTTGACTTATTATTAAAAAAAGCTTAAAATTCAGGAGAATTATTAATGAATCATGTAGTTGGTAAATATAAAGTAAAAGATATCAGCTTGGCAGAACAAGGCAGAATGAAAATTGAATGGGCAGAATCAAGAATGCCCGTTATGATGGCTTTAAGAAAAAAATATGAAAATTCTAAACCTTTAAAAGGTTACAAAATTGCCGGTTGTCTTCATGTTACTAAAGAAACCGCAGTTTTAATTGAAACTTTATCAGCCGCAGGTGCTCAGATTGCTTGGAGCGGTTGTAATCCCCTCTCTACTCAAGATGATATTGCAGCGGCTTTAGCAGCTAACGGTACAGAAATTTACGCATGGCACGGTATGAATGTTGAAGAGTTCTACTGGTGTATTGACCGTACTTTAGATATGAAACCTAATTTAACTTTAGATGACGGTGCCGATTTAATTTTCACCGTACACAACCGTTTCCCTGATTTAGCCGAAAATATTATAGGCGGAACAGAAGAAACTACTACCGGTGTTCACAGACTCAGAGCTATGGGCGCTGACGGAAAATTAAAGTATCCCGTTATTGCCGTTAATGACGCTGAAACTAAATGGGACTTTGACAATGTTTACGGTACCGGTCAATCTTCATTAGATGGTATCCTAAGAGCAACCTCAATTCTTCTTGCAGGCAAAACTTTTGTAGTTGCCGGTTACGGTCATTGCGGTAGCGGTGTTGCCCTCAAAGCTAAAGGTATGGGTTGTAATGTTGTTGTTACCGAAGTTAAACCTACCGCTGCTCTTAAAGCTACTTTAGAAGGTATGAGAGTAATGACTATGGACGAAGCCGCTAAAATTGGCGATGTCTTTATTACTGCTACCGGAATAAAAGATATTCTTGTTAAAAGACATTTTGAAGTTATGAAAGACGGTGCTATTATTTGTAACACAGGTCACTACGATTGCGAAATTAATATCCCTGACCTTGAATCCGTTTCTAAAGGTAAAAGAACTGTTAGAACTAATAATGAAGAATACACTCTTCACGATGGTAGAAAAGTCTATTTATTAGCTCAAGGTAGATTGGTTAACTTGGCAGCTGCCGAAGGTCACCCCTCTGAAGTTATGGATATGTCTTTCGCCAACCAGTTTATGTCGCAACTTCGCTTAGTGAACGAACACGAAAGTGGTAATAAACTTTCTAATGATGTTCATGACATTCCGGTTGAACAAGACCAAGAAATTGCCGGTGTTAAATTATCAACACTCGGTTATAATATCGATAAATTAACCGATGAGCAAATTGCTTATATGGACGATTATTCAGCAGGAACCTGATTTGTTTCTTATACCGGGGGAGCTAAATCCCCCGGTTTTTTTATTACTTTCTCCCCCACCGGATTATGACTAATAAAATTGCCTTTATCACTTGCGATTCTCTTATTAATCTCACAGAAGATGACCAAATTTTGCGGAATTACTTGCTTAAATCAGGAATTGAACCCGTTCCTTACGATTGGAGAAAAACTCCGCTACACTCTATTCAGGAAAAAACAGTAATTTTTCGCTCCCCTTGGGATTACTACAATTATGAAGAAGAATTTACTAACTGGTTAAATGCCGGATTTGATACTAAAAAGTTGGTATTAAACCCCCTTGAGGTTGTAAAAAATAATTTTAATAAAATTTACCTTTTTGAGCTCAGAGATAAAGGGGTACTACAACCAAAGATGTCTTTAATTAAAAAAGGCGACCGTTTGGGTTTAATTGAAGCCGTTAAGTTATTTGAGAGCTCTGAATTTGTAATTAAACCATTATTCTCGGCAGGGGCTTTTGAAACATACCGTCTTGATTCCGAAAAATTTGATTCCGGAATTGATAAATTTTTTGAACTTTGTGATAATAAAAGTCTGATTGTTCAAGAATTTATGCCGGTTATTACCGGCGGCGAAATTTCTATGGTCTTTTTTAATAGAAAATACAGTCATTCTGTTCTTAAAATTCCGGCAAAAAATGATTTTAGAGTACAATTAAACCACGGCGGTACCTTTGAGCCTTATTTTCCCGGTGATTCTTTAATTAAAACGGGAAATGATATTTTAGCTTTGATTTCAGGCTCACTTCTTTATGCCCGTGTAGATGGTATTGTTTCTGACAACAATTTTTATTTACTTGAAGTTGAATTATTTGAGCCTATGCTTTATTTTGAAGGTGCAGAAAATTCCTGTTTTAACTTTAAAATCGCTTTAGATGAACTATCTTAAAAAATTTTTCGTAATTTTTACTATTTGCGTTGTTTTTCCGTTTGCCGGAAAATCACAAGATTTTGAATGGATCAAAATTAACCACCCTTTCACTTTCAACATTTACACAATGGTTTTTGTTGATAGCCTAACAGGTTGGGCTGCCGGTGATTCGGGAAAAGTGATAAAAACTACCGACGGCGGGTCTAATTGGGAGCTAAAAGAGACAGGTGTTAATTCTTTTATTCAGAAAATGTACTTCTTAGACCATAATTTTGGCTGGGCTGTTACGCTTGAATTAGAAAACGAACCTTTCGGTACAATAATTTTAAAAACAGCCGACGGCGGTGATACTTGGGAAAAAATTAGATACCGGCAAGAATTTGTTTTTATGAACGCTATTAAATTCCGTGATTCCCTAAACGGAGTTATCGGTAGTTTAGACGGTATTTTTGCTCATACAAACGATGGTGGTGAAAACTGGGTAGAAGCTCCTGTTGATTCTGCTTTCTTTTCCAATCTTCCTGTTGTTGATTTTTTATATTTTGACGATGATACTCTATTTGCATGTGGCGGAGCTTTTGATGTTGTGGGCATTATTTGGAAAAGCACAAACGGAGGGAGTTCGTGGCGGGCGTACGGTGTGGGTCCTGAACCTATTCAACAAATGGCTTTCGATTCCAATTTTACTATTTTCGGTGTAGGTGGTGATTTTGAATACGGAACGGGATTTGTAAGAAGCGAAGATTTTGGTGAATCTTGGTATTATGAATCTTTGGAATTGTTTGGAGTTGCTTATGCACTCTCTTTCAGAACCGAGGATGAAATGTGGGCGCCGCTTGGTACCACTGAAAAGCTGATGTATTCTACAAACAAAGGGAATGATTGGGTTGAGTTTTTTCTTTCGGATTCTGCTTGGAATGTAACTTTGGTTTTTACCGATTCTTTGACCGGTTTTACTGCCGGCTATTTCGGGAATATCTATAAATATAACCGTATTTTGACTTCGGTTGAAGAGAAGAATATTTCAATTCAGGGTTATAAATTGGATAATCCCTACCCTAATCCTCTTAGTTATTCTTCCGGCAAAACTACAAAGGTCAATTTAATCCTCCCGGTTTCAAGCGCTGTTTATTACAAATTATATGACATTAACGGAAGATTAGTTAAAAAAATTATTGAACCTGTTTTACAACCCGGTGAGTATCTGCATGATTTTTCGTTAGACGCTTTAGCCTCAGGTGTTTACATTTTAACCGTTGAAGCAATTTCAAGCGAAGGAAATCAAGTTTTTAGAGATGCAAAAAAGATAAATCTGATTAAATAAAGTGGTTCACCTATTCTATTTTTTTGTTTTATTTTTTTTCTGTAACGCTTGAATTAGAAAATTTGTAATTGATTTTGAATCATAAATAGTATCGTTAAATGTCGATAAAAATGCCGCACCTTCCAAATGTATTAGTATTGAAGATGTAATAGCAGCAGATTCACCGTTAATAATTTTAACTTTTTTAAGTTTCTGACCAAGTAATTCAGACACCGAGTTGTAAAAACCGGAGAATAAACCGGTGAGTTTTTCATCCCCCGAAAGTGCCTCTTGAAGTAAGAAAATCTTCAATCTCACAAATTCGCTATCGGTAGTTAAAATTTCGGCAACTTCAAAAACTATCAATTCTAAATTATTCACTTTCTCTAATGTTTTAATTTTTTCTTGTAGTTTCTTCAAAATATTCCCAAAAACAAGTGAGGCTATTTCGGCAATCAATAATTCTTTTGAAGGGAAATAATGGTGGATAGTACCTTTGCTAATCTTAATTTTTTTTGCAATGTCACTAATACTTGTGTAGTTAAAACCCTGTGAACAAATAAGTCCCGCAGCACTCAATATTATCTTATCTCTTGTAGGTGTGTCTTTTGTTATGTCGAAATTCATCTTATTTAGTGTTTAATTTGTTCTTAATATGATAGAGTGCAATTACTTTAACAACATCAACCAAGATGGTTACAATTTTCTATATAAAGAATAACAATTTAAAATTAAAGACGGGGCGTTAACCCCGTCTTTTCAAATGTTACATTACCTTTAATTCTTTTAATATGTAATCAGCTCCGCCAACTTTCTGAGTCACCCAAAGTATATACCTTATATCAACACCAATAGATCTGCTGTATAATTGACTCCAAGCATAATCATTAACAGTAGCTTCAAATGCCCTGTCAAAATTTAACCCTATCAATCTGCCAAAAGCATCCATAACAGGTGAGCCCGAATTACCGCCTGTAGTATCAAGATTATAGAGTATTGCAACCGGAACATCATCTAACTCTTCATCCTTAAACGCTCCAAAATCCCGTTTTGCGTATAACTCTCTCAATACTGCAGGAATTGTAAAATCCTTGTTAGAAGAAAAGCTCTTTTCAATTACCCCCTTTAGAGTGGTAACAGGTTTATAATAAGTGGCATCAGCCGGCATATATCCTTGAATATATCCGTAAGTTAATCTTATAGTTGAATTAGCATCGGGAATAAAAGATTTTGCTTTAAATTCCATCATCACATTAACATAATCAGCTAACAAAGGATTTAGCTTGCCATCAGCTGCTCTTAATCTATCTGAAGATTCGTCAAAATATTTGTTTAGCTCCATTACCATTTCAACCAAAGGGTCATTAGCGCTTTTTAACTCTTCAATTGATAGTTTCATAAATTTGAAGAATCCCTCTCGTGTCATAACGGGACTGTTTTGTAAAGCTTCAGCATAATCTGCAACACCTTGCTCGTAAGGTTTTGCAACCGATCCATATTTTTTTAGAATATCTGATGATTGTAGTTCCGGATATTTTTTAGTTGCTTCTGCAACTACGCCAAATAATGCGGCATCTGCATCCGGGAAATAAGATGAGAATAAACTTTCAACTTCATCAAGTAAATCATCAATATTTGCATCCTGATAAATTCGGGTTCTCTTATCATCCGCTTGAGAACGGCTTTGCAAATATCCCGCCAACAAATCAATAATTTGAAAGCTTACAGAAAATCTGTTGAGTGTGAGTCCGGCATAAGGAATAGCCCCTTCATCCAATGAGGTTTTATATCCCGCGTTAACGGATGAAATTAAATTACCGTATTTAGACTTCAAAGATTCATTTCTATCGATAAAATCTTGCAATTCTTTCTCCTCTGCCCTCTTTTTATCAACAAGACTCAACCTGCTCATTCCGAGCATTTTACCTCTGTAATTTTTTTCCACATTTGCCATCATTTTTATTTTAGATGCAACTGCTAATGAAAGCTCAGGGTCTTGTTTGCTTAATTTGTGAAGTTCTTCAATTGCTTTTGCAAATATAAATTGCAGTTTTGGCAATCTTACATCCTCTTCAACGCGTAAATACTCTGCAGGTCTATTTCTAAATGTGCGTCCGGGGTAACCTAAAACAAATACGAAATCGCCTTCTTTAACACCTTTAGGATTAACTTCGATATGCTTTGCAGGTTTAAACGGTACATTTTCGGTAGAATATGGTTTTGAAGAGCCATCGGGTGCAACATAAGCTCGTAAGAATGCGAAATCGCCTGTATGCCTGGGCCAAACCCAATTATCTGTCTCACCTCCAAATTCACCGATTGAACGCGGAGGAATGTAAACTAATCTGACATCCTTAATCTCTTTGTATTTGAACAAAATGTAGGTCTTTCCTATAAACATCTCTGCAACTTCTGCCGAGAGGTCCTGCCCACTTTTAACATAGGCATCAACAATTTCCCTTCTAATTTTATTGATTGCAGAAATTCTTTCGGCGCCCTCTTTCCCTTCTACAAACTGTAATACTTTTTCGCTAACATCTTCATAACCTGTTGTGATTAAACATGTTAAGCCTTGTGCAGGTATTTCGGCAGATTTATCTTTAGCTAAAAATCCGTTTTCCAAGTAATTATTTTCTACGGTACTTGCTTGTCTAACATAATCGAAAGAACAGTGATGATTGGTGAGAATCAATCCTTCTTCTGAAACAAATGAACCGGTACATCCCCCAACTCTAACAAGGGCATCAACATGTGAAACACCGTTAGGATTGTAGATTTCCGAAATATCTATTTTTAATCCGGCTTCTCTTAGGTTTATCGATCCAAGTTCGCTAAGGGGATACATCCCCTCGTCAGGTCTGCTACTCCCTATAAAAAACACACTTGTTATTAAAAATGTAAATAATGAGATTATATTAACAACTTTTCTGCTCATTACATCTCCGTTTGTTTAAAATTAAATGACATGCAATTATATTAAATTTTGGATTGAGGTCAAAGGAAAGCATTAAGAAAGCAACATTTTATTATAGAAAAGATAAAAGTGAAGTAAAAAACCGGTAATAAAAGAAATTACCCTTTAAGTAAAATTTAAATCATACTTGAAGGGTTACCAAAAATTGCTTATTAGATTTACTGGTGACAAAAATGTTTGGTTTCTGAGTTCTATCCATACCCGGTTGAAATTGTGCTAAGTCAAAATGACCGCGAAGGAAATTATTTTTAAGAGTCATATTAATTTGGGAAAATTAACATACGACACCCTTCAGGGTCGAATAAATCAGATCATTCTTTTTTGCTACAAATATGTGACACCTCCGGAGTCAAAATTTGAATTTAAATTGACTATTTGTTAATTTTCCATTCACTGCGATTCGCTTTCCTTTACTCCCGACCCCGTCGGGCTTTCTGTTCACTGTCAGCGGAGCGAACTGTCAGCGTAAGCGATCTGTCAACTTTTTTTCTACCCACTACCCACTGAAAGCGTAGCGAACTACCCACTAACTTTATTTACCGCAGAGCTATAAGAGTTCTTAGTTCTTTGTGCTTCGTTCTTAGTTTAAATTCTACCCACTACCCACTGAAAGCGTCAGCGAACTACCCACTAAATCTTCCACTACCCACTGAAAGCGTCAGCGAACTACCCACTAAATCTTCCACTACCCACTAACTTTGTCAACTATTTTTTTTCTAAACTTAAAACTCTTTAATAAAAGCAGTCTTTGCTATTAATCAGTGTCTAATGTAACATCAGTTTTTTTATGATTGAACCACAAAAATATTAATGAAGCAATTGTCACTGCAAATTAAATTGCAAAAAATGACACCGGATAACAGGTGAGCCTCAAAAATATTGAGATATTTAATAATTACTACTAAATACCGAAAAACTATTTGTTCAGAATAATCTTTTTTGTGCTTGTATATACTTTACCGTCAATAGCCGAAACACCGGTAAGTTGAACAAAATAAACACCGGAAGAGAAATTATCAGCCGCCCAAACCCTTGAATATTCTCCCGGTCTCATAAAACCATTTTCTAACACAGTAATTTCATTACCGAGAAGATCAACAATTTTAACGGTTACTTCGCCCTCATCCAAAACACCAAAACTAATATTAGTAGAAGGATTAAAAGGATTGGGATAATTCTGATTAATATAAAATCGTTCGCGAAAGGAGTCTCCGGAGTTACCTCCTGTGTTAACATCAACGGTTTCGGCAAAGCGGTAAATTTTACCGCCTGATAAATCAAGCAAGTATAATTCATCGCTATTATCAACGCCGAAGGCAGCAATAGAAATTCCGATATTTGCAGAAAGCAGCTCATTTGTAACATTTCCGGGACCATTATATGTTAATGCCCAAACCCGCTTTGAGACATAATCGGCATAAATATATTTACCCGTTAATTCAGGAACCGTACCACCACGGTAAACAAAACCGCCGCTAACAGAATAACCCCCGGTTGAATTGTGAAAATACTGATGGATAGGTAATATCAAACCCGTTGTATTACAACCTGTTGAAGGGTTATAACATTCTGTGCCCTCCATTATTCTCCAACCGTAATTTCCTCCGTTCTCAATTAAGTTAATCTCTTCCCATTTGTTTTGACCTACATCTGCACACCAAAGTAAACCGGTAACCTTATCAAATGAAAATCTCCATGGGTTGCGTAATCCGTAAGCGTAAATTTCTTGTGAAAATCCTTGTGTATTTCCGGCAAAAGGATTATCCGCCGGAATTCCGTAATTTAACGAACCGGCAGGATTATCAATATCTATTCTTAAAATTTTGCCAAGCAAATTACTTCTATTCTGACTGTTATTTTGTGGATCGCCACCTGAACCACCGTCTCCGGTAGCTATATAAAGATACCCATCGGGACCAAATGCAACCTGCCCGCCGTTGTGATTGGTGTAGGGTTGTGTGAAAGTTAGCACAACTTGTTCAGAGGCTTTTACAGCAGAATCCGGATTACTGCCGCTAACCTGATACCTTGCTATCACAGTTCTTCTGGGATTATTTGCAACATAATTGACATAAAAATAGCCGTTAGTTTTATATTTGGGGTGAAAGGCTATTCCCAAAAGGCCTTGTTCACCGCTATATATTACTCTATCCGATATATCGAGGAAAGTTTTTGAACTTGCAACATTTTCATCATTTGGGAAGACAAATATTCTTCCTGCTTGCGAAACAACAAATATTCTATCGGTACCGTCATTAGGACTTGCTAAATCAACGGGAGCCGTAAATTGAAGGTTACGGAACGCTACTCTTATTCCGCTTTGACTAAATACCGGAACCGCTAAAATTACGGTTAACAGTAGCAATAAAACTTTTCTCATAATTATGCCATTTTTTTAATTATTGTTTACTTTCTTTTTTATTTCTTTTCTTTTTCTCACCGTCATTTTTAACTTTGTTTTTCTTCTCTTTCAATTTAACCGGTTTTTCGGCTTTGAGGTTTCTCTTAGCTTTATCAACTTTTTTTTTATTTTT
>JACSRR010000022.1 GCA_014879635.1 Ignavibacteriaceae bacterium
GTTTTAATATGATAAATAACTGTTCCAAATCAGTCATTTTATCAAGAAAATAATCAGCACCCAATTCATTAACTTTTAGCCTAATAAAATTAGACGAATTTCCGGTCAGTACAATAATTATTGTGTTTTGATTTTTCTCTTTGATTTTTGGGATAAGTGTGCTACTATATCCGTCGGGTAAATTTACATCCAAAATTATTAAATGATAATCATTTTGCCCGAGTAGATTAACCGTATCTTCTATTGTTCCTGCTTGGTGTACATTTAATTTATCAACATAAAACAGTAATTGATTTTCTAACAATTTTCTAAATGGCAAATAATCTTCAACTATTAATACTTTCATTTTAATTTCCTTATTTCACATTGTAAAATTAATGAATGAACGCGTTGAAAATCCTAAGAACTACACTGTTTCTGAGGTAAGAAATTCAGGAAGCAGGGGTAAGACGCAGTCTGATGTTTAGAGTTTTATTGTTGTTGATTTTCTGAGGAATTGTAAATTTAGGTTTGTGTTTTGGATTCCGCCGGTATAATGTATCATAAATTGAGCGGCTAAAGTAATTTTTCAGTAATTACATAGTTGAAGATTTCGGCATTATTTTTTAACCCGGTTTTATCAAAAATACTTCTCTTGTGTGTGCTTACAGTTTTTACGCTAAGGTTTAATTTTGAAGCTATTTCTGTAACTGTAAAACCCTGCGCTATAAGTAAAAAAATTTCGGTTTCCCGTGGCGAAAGCCTTTTATGTGGTTTGCTTTTCAGATTACCGAACATTTCATCTGAGAGTAAATGTAAAAGTTCATCCGAAACATATCTGCCCGTTGAAATTATAGATTCAACCGCTTGGAGTAATTTCTCAGGTGCTTCATCTTTTGAAATAAAACCCGATGCTCCTGCTTTTATTGTATTTACTGCCATCTCATTTGCCGAATAAAAACTTAAGACTAATATATTAACCTCCGGAAAAACCGATTTTAATTCACTTATACCGCTTAAACCACTCCTGCCGGGTAAATTTAGGTCTAAAATAATTAGATCAAATTTACTTTTGGAAAATGAATAAATTTCTTCAATACTGCCGGCTTCAAAAAATGTAATACCACTTATGGATTCTGATAAAATCCTTTTAACTCCCTCCCTAAAAAGACGGTGATCATCTATTATTAATATTTTCATTTGATACTATTTAAAGAATAATTTCGTGGAATTGTAATCATAATTTTAGTGAACTTTTCCTTTTCGGATTTAATATCAATCTCTCCCCCTATAATCTCGATTTGTTCTATAACACCTTGAAGCCCAAAGCCGGATCTATTTTGAGTATCTCTTGTATTAAATCCTCTTCCGTTGTCTTGTACCTTCAGTTGGTATCCTGATTCATCCTCTTTTAAATCAATTAAAACTTCTGTAGCCCCTGAATGTTTTATGATGTTATGTATTAATTCTTGGAATGACCGGAATATTGTAATTGATATAAAACTATCCGGCTCTTTAATAATTTTAGAATTAAAGTTAAATTTAGCACCTAATCTGCCCTCAGAATCTGATATTTTCCACTCCATTGCAGAAATTAACCCTAATTGATCCAAAATGGCAGGCCGCAATTCGGTTTGAATTTCTTTGATTGATTTTATTATACTCGCCAGGTACGCTTTAATTTCATTTTCTTTCTCTAACTTTTCAGTTTCAGTTTTATACTGATTTTTAAAATACTTGAACAATTCAATTTTTAATAATGTGAGAGAATGACCAACTTCATCATGGATTTGTCTGGAAATCTCTTTTCGTTGCCCTTCGGTATATTTTTGAATATGTTGAGAGGCAGATTTTAATCTATCGTAATAATTTTTTAATTGGTCTATTAGTTGACTTTTGTGAGTTATATTGCTTATAAAAATCAAATTTAACAA
>JACSRR010000212.1 GCA_014879635.1 Ignavibacteriaceae bacterium
GTAAGTTTCAGAAGAGAAAAATTTGTTCCTAAAGGCGGTCCCTCGGGTGGGTGGGGTGGTAACGGCGGTTCTGTGTATATGGTTGCTGACCCTAACCTTAATACTCTATTGGATTTTACTTACAAAAGAGTTTATGCTGCCGGAAACGGTCAGGCGGGCGGTTCGTCATTAAAAGACGGTAAAGACGGAGATGATGTTGTAATTCGCGTTCCTCCGGGAACCATGGTTAAAGTTGTAGATACCGGTGAGTTAATTGTTGATATTAGCGTTCCCGGTGAAAAAGTGTTGATTGCAAAAGGAGGAAAAGGGGGAAAAGGAAATGCCTACTTTGCAAATGCTACCCGGCAAACTCCCCGTTTTTCTGAGCCCGGTACAAAAGGTGAGGCATACATTGTTGCCTTAGAACTAAAATTAATTGCGGATATTGGTTTAGTTGGCTTTCCGAACGCAGGCAAATCAACCTTTATCTCCTCAGTCTCTGCTGCACGACCCAAAATTGCCGATTATCCTTTCACAACACTTGAACCAAATCTTGGTATCGTAAGATACAAAGATTATAATTCTTTCACTGTTGCAGATATTCCCGGAATTATTGAAGGTGCTCACGAGGGTAAGGGGCTTGGTCTCCAGTTTTTAAGACATATCGAAAGAACTAAAGTTTTACTTTTTTTAATTGATGTTACCTCAGATGATTACGAGAGAGATTACAAAATATTGGCTAACGAGCTCAAATTATACAGTAAAGTCCTGGCAAAAAAAGAAAGGATTATAGCTCTAAGTAAAGCTGACTTGCAAAGTGAGGAAGAAATTAAAAATATGCCTCAGCTTAAAATAAAAGGCGTTAAAGGAAAAATCCACCTAATATCTGCAGTTAGCGGTTATGGTATGGATAATATGTTGGATGTTATGTGGGAAAAACTCCAAAAATTAAAAGAAATGGAAGGATGAAATAATATAAACGGAGAAAATTATGTTTAGAAAAATGAATTTGTCGAAATATGCCGTATCAATATTTTTAACAGTATTTATGGCTGCCTGTGCCGGCGGAATAAATCTGTTTTCTGATGCAGACGATGTTCAATTGGGTATGGAAGTAGATCAGCAAATAAGACAACAATCTCAGGAATACCCAATTTACAATAGAAATCCCGCAGTAAAAGAGTACATTAATAACAGAATATTCCAACCTCTTCTTTCTTCTGCAGCTATTGAAAAAAGAAGTATCTATCCGTATGAACTTGAGCTAATTGACAGAGATGATGTACTTAATGCTTTTGCACTACCCGGCGGTAAAATTTACCTATACACAGGTTTAATTAAATATCTTGATTCAGAAGCCGCTTTAGCCGGTATTTTAGGACACGAAATTGCTCACGCAGAACGCAGACATGCTACAAAAAGAATGACAGCTTATTATGGTGTTTCTATGCTTCTCGGTATTGTTTTAGGTCAAAATCCGGGTCAGATTGTTGAAATTGCTGCTAATTTATTTGTTGGTATCGGTTTTCTTGCTAATAGCAGGTCTCATGAAGATGAAAGCGATAGATACTCAGTTGATTATATGCAGAGTACTATTTTCTATCCGGGCGGAGTTAAATTTTTCTTTGAAAAATTGCGTGATGATGGTAAAATAGATTCAGGTGGCGGTGGTATCGCAACCTTTTTATCTACGCATCCTGACCCCATTGCTAGAATTGCGTCAACAAATCAAAGATTAACCGAAAAAGGCTACCCTGTATATTCATGGTTTCAAGATGAAATCGGATTTTACAAGGCAGAATACAGAGCTAATATTATAGACCAGCTAAGGTAATTAATTCGTATTCTCTTTTAAGAGATTTTGAAAAAGCATAAAGTGTTAGAGATTTTACCCTTTTTATGAAGCGGTACAAAAATTTGATTATTTATTTAA
>JACSRR010000021.1 GCA_014879635.1 Ignavibacteriaceae bacterium
GGAATATTGATAAAATAGAAATTTCAAAAATATTAGTAAAAAATGAGTGATAAACTTTCTGAACAAAAAAATAGCAAATCAGGTAAAAATAAAGTTCCACTAAACAGGGCTGCTCTTACAAATGAGCTAAAGTTAGTGATAAAATCCGGTACTTTGAATATTAATCCTGACTTTATTTGGAAATACCACTTTTTAATAAAATCAGACAATTACTTTTATAGATTATTTTTAGATATTGAAAACTATGCCTCAATAACAAGTGAGAAAGTGGTAACCAATCATGGAGAGATACAAAAATACTTAGAGAATTGGAAAAACTTAGAAGCAAAAGGAATAAGTTTTGCTCCCGCTCACAATGGATATACTATATCAGAGCTACAATTTTTGATAGATGAAGCTCTAGAAAAATTAAAAAGTGATGAATCTAGAGAGAAATTGTATCATAGCTATAAAAGTTTGAATAAAGAAGTTTATGAAGTCTTGAATGAAGGTCAAGATGAAAAAGTCTTAAAAAAGTCAATCAATATTTCATTTAAGAGAAAGAATAAGTTAGCTGTGCTTTTAGGTGTAACAATTATTATCAGCTTGCTAATTTATATATTATTTTCAATCCCGCCAAAACCTTTGGAGAGAATGGTTTTTGTTAAAGGTGGTACTTTTGTGTTTGGGTGCATTCAAGGAAGAGATGGTAAGTGCCTTGATTCTGAAACCCCTTCTCACCAAGTAACATTAGATGACTTTTTTATAAGTACTCATGAAGTAAATCAATTTCAGTGGGAGCAAGTGATGGGATTTAACCCCTCTACTTATAAAGGCGATTCCCTCCCGGTTTCAGATATTAGTTGGTTTGAAGCAGTTCAGTTTTGCAACTATCTGAGTGAGCGAGAAGGACTTTCTAATGTATATCTGATTAACGGTACCGAAGTAACAAAATTACATGGTTCAAACGGATATCGTTTACCGACTGAGGCTGAGTGGGAATTTGCAGCTAGAGGTGGCTTAAAATCTAAAGGATTTCTTTATTCAGGTGACAATAAATTGAATCAAGTTGGTTGGTATCAAAAGAATTCGGGTTCTAAACCTCACTCAATTATGTCATTAAAGCCAAATGAGTTAGGAATTTATGATATGAGCGGAAATGTTTGGGAGTGGTGTTGGGATATTTATGGACCATATACAAGTTCTAATAAAACTAATCCTCTCGGCCCATCAGCAGGTAAAAATAGAGTATATAGAGGGGCAAGCTGGTTCAATAGTGATGTAGAAGCAAGACTTGCGTTTCGAAAATCGCTACCTCCCGGTTCGAAATATTTTAATTTAGGTTTTAGATTAGCTCGCAATGCAAACAAAGAATAGTTATTTTGAATACTTTACACTAAAAATTTATGCATGATTATATTATTTGGCAAAATTTACCGGTCGATGATTTCGTGATTTGTTTTAGTCAACTTGCTGTCAAAAATAAATATGTGGTAACAAAATTATTGTTTACTTTGCGCTTTTGTAAATTAAAGGACCTCTTATCAATGCTTGGCAGTATATTAATTCTTACCGGAAATTTCATTCTAATTTCTCTCTTATAAAATATAACTAAATAAATTAAGAAGATGAGCAAAGTCAAAATTCGCAATTACAAAGTCATAAAAGAAGCAGACATAGAAATCAAACCGATTACTATTCTGATTGGTCCAAACGGAAGCGGTAAAAGTTCTTTTATTGAAGCCTTAAATTTTTTTAGAGCTAATATTTATAGAGACAGAAAAAATTTAGATGAATATTTAGTCCAAAATTCTTGGCAGGGAGACTCGGGTCTTTATTACCCGATAAATAACAAGCCTTTTGATATTCTAACAAATAGTGATGTTAACAATAAATTTAGCTCTGTCTCTTATACACATCTCCGAGCCC
>JACSRR010000207.1 GCA_014879635.1 Ignavibacteriaceae bacterium
AGATGTGTATAAGAGACAGGTTTATTGCAAATCATAGTGAAGATGGGGACGGATTTGAGGAGTATGCAAAGTATGATAATGAAAAAAATAATGGCAAGAAAAATGATAATTATGCCCTTCTTTCTGTTCTTAGAATGGATGTTGATAATCTTGGGGCTGTATTTTTGTACGGCTTAAAAGATATTCCCGGAGGGATAAATTATTATTCATTAGCCCGCTCAGTTGCGGTTTCGAGATTATTTAATCTTTTTTTTACCGTTAAAGTGAATTATCTAGCAGAAAAATACAAACTATATGTAACATATTCGGGCGGAGATGACCTCTTTATAGTGGGTTCTTGGATTAATATTTTAAAGTTTGCTCCTGAGTTACGTAAGTCATTTGCTGAATTTGCATGCGGTAATAACAATTTGACACTTTCGGCAGGTATTCATCTTTGTAAACCAAAATATCCTATCGGAAAGGGTGCCGAAAAAGCCGGTAAAGCTGAGGAAAACGCAAAAGGGTACATTTTTGAACAAAGTAATAGTGAAGAATTGCAAAAGGGTGCTGTTGATAGTCCGGTTATGAATAAGTACAATAAAGATAGTATTTCTATTTTTGGCAGGGTATATAAGTGGAAAGAGTTAGATGACATGCTTGAATATGCAGCTAACATTCAAAAACTTATCGAAAAAGGGAAAATTAACGCGAGTTATATGCACTTCTTGTTAAACATGTTCGAAAAAATATTTGACAGTGATAAGAAAATGAAAATTAATGAATTTTTTAAGTATTTGCCAAAAATTAAATACAGTTTTGCAAGAAAAGGAATAAATCAAAACGCAATAGATAGAAGTATAAATGACACTAATGAAAATAATGTTGTTAAGACTTTGAGTAAATTAATAGCGGGTAATTATTGGCAATATTATATGCAAAACTTTAGAATTGTCGCATATTATACAATTTTGAAAAATAGAAAAACTAAATACCAAGAGGAACAAAATGGCAGGTAGAAACAACTTGAACGAATTGACTGATTTGGCTCAACTTGACGCTGATGATATAACAATCATTGGAGAAAAATTAGGCAAGGAGTTAGCAAATCGCTTTTCCGGAATAAAAACAAATCAGGTTAGAAATGTTTATTCAGCTATTATTTCATTAAGAACTAAACTTAAAAAACCTGATGCCAATATGGAGGATATTAAGAGAGATTTGATGCTCATTAAACCGAAGCTTGCTTATGCTGCAGGGAAGCAAAGAAGAGTTAAACCGTTATACGATCTTTTATCTCAAGCAATTGATCTTGCAAAAAATTCAGAAAGGCAGAAAGAAAGTGTAGAGAATTTTATAACATTGGTTGAGTCAATAGTAGCATATCATAAATTTCACGGCGGTGAATAAAAAGGAGTTTAGAAATGACATTTAAAATGTTAGGAAGTATTGTACTTAAAGGCAAAATTGAAACTGTTACCGGTTTACATATTGGTGGCAGTAAAGATAAATTGGAGATAGGCGGTGTTGATAG
Organism: Ignavibacteriaceae bacterium; assembly: GCA_014879635.1. GTDB lineage: Bacteria > Bacteroidota > Ignavibacteria > Ignavibacteriales > Ignavibacteriaceae > BA9. The sequence continues at coordinate 1,514 of JACSRR010000207.1, forward strand.
TCCTGTATTGCGAGATCCAAACACCAATTATCCCTACATACCCGGCTCATCTTTAAAGGGTAAAATGCGTGCCTTACTTGAACTTTCAGAAGGAAAGGTTGACATTCAACCTGATCGTGATGGCAAGTTAAAAGGTAATCCTTCAAAAGATAAAACTATATGCAAAATTTTTGGGTCAACAGCTAAAGAAGCAACAGGCCCTACCAGAATTATTGTTCGTGACGCTTACCCGGACAATAAAACAGTCAGCATGTGGGAAACATTGGATTCAGAGCTTCAATATACAGAGTTTAAGGGTGAAAACACAATTGACCGGTTAACCTCAGAAGCAAATCCGCGCTTTACCGAAAGAGTTGTAAAGGGCTCAAAATTTGATTTTACAATTGTTTACAATGTTTTTGATCATGACGGTGACGGCGGTAACGATGATAAAGTTAATTTTTACACTGTTCTAAAGGCTCTAAAACTTTTAGAAAACTCAGGTATCGGAGGTAGTGTGAGCAGAGGTTACGGACAAATTAAGTTCCATTGTGAGAACCCGGTTTGGGTAACCGTAGATGACTATAGAGAAGGAAACGAAAACTACAAAAAAGCAGTTTCGCAGGTTGAAGGTGATGACTTACCTTCACTACATGAATTACAATTGCCAAACTTTTAAAGTAAGGTTACTATGAAAATTGTTTATTTAAATCCGGTCTCCGGCTTTAATAACACATTAAGTTCCGATACTTTATGGGGTTTGCTATGTTGGGGTATCCGGCACATATATGGTGAGGAGGTATTGTTAAGCTTCATTAAAAGCTATTCTGATACTTCTCGTAAACCACTTTTAGTTACTTCAGCCTTCAGGTTTATTACTCAGGGCGATAAGAAAAAGTTGTTTTTTCCTAAGCCAACTCTCCCAACTTTTACATGGTCAGAACTAACAAAAGATATTAAGGTAAAATCGAAGCTTACTGAAATTTATTCTAAGGTCAAAAAATTCAAAAAGCTTAAGATGCTTGACTTTGAACAATACTTAAGAGTTCTTTCCGGCGAATTAACAGACTACGATTTATTGGATGCAAAAACTTCAAATTACAAAGATCATTTTACCGGTGTAGATATACAGCACAACACAATAGATAGGTACAACGGCTCAACAATTGATGGGTCGCTGTTTGAAAAGTCTGTCGAATTTTCTAAAAACTCAGGGATATATTTTTTGGTTGAAGGTGAAGAAGAGCAAATTAATTTGATAGAAGGGGCACTACGATATTTTGAAGTTAACGGTTTTGCAGGAGATTCTGCAACAGGTACCAACCATTTTAGAATTGAAATTGAAGAATTTACCGGTTTCCCGGTTAATAAATTTAACGCCTACACTAATCTTTCTTTAGTGATTCCCTCAAAAGAAGAAATTACTTTATTTAAGAAAAACACAAGTCTTTTCTATTATGACATGGCAATTAGAAAAGGGAAAATTTGGCAAGGTTCTCTAAAAGCAGGCTCAGATTTTTGGAAGCCTTCAGTGATAACATTTAGAGAAGGTTCACTTTTCCCGGCAGAAGGGGTTCAGCAAATAGGCTCAGTGAAGAAAATTGTTGAAAGGGGGAATCAATCACCTCATGATATCTATCACTATGGTTTAGGTTTTTTAGTTCCCGTATATATAAAGGGGTTTGAAAAATGAAGCTAACATTTAAATCACTTTCACCTGTTCACATTGCTTCCGGAAATAAACTTCAACCTTTTGAGTATGTTGTTAGTGATGGTTTTTATCATCGGATTAATCAAAACAAAGCGTTTGAAATTATAGCAAAAGATTCAATTGAGAATATTGATAAATTTGAAAATTGGCTAAAAAACAGATCAGCTGATTTGGAGAAAGAAAAAGATAACTTCCGTAGTGCGCAATTAAGGGATTCATTTAATTTAAAAGTTTTTTGTGATTCTATTTTACACAATACAGAACTCACAACTAAGATACTTTCAGAAGCAATTTCTTATAAGATGGAAATCCCGGGGGGTACGGGCGGCAAAAAAGAGATCAGTGAGTTACAGAAAGATGCCTTTAACAATCCCTACATTCCCGGTTCTTCTATTAAGGGTGCATTCAGAACGGCACTTTTTTATTCGGTTTATCGTGATTTAAGTGACAATGAGAGAAGTAAGTTCCACGATCAGACTTTAAAAAGTAGAAATTTTTTTGATAACAAGACTTTCAGAAGAAAAGGTGATTTGCTTGATGAAATTTTTCAGCAAGAATTTTTCCACTGCGGTCATAAATACTTTTCGAGAGCAGAAAATAAAACCGTAACTATGTTTAATGACTTACGGTTTGATATGCTGAAATTAATTACAGTTACAGATGCTATACCCGTTAAAATAAAAACAGCTGTATATCCTTGTAATTTGTACCTAATTAACAAAGATCAACAAGAACAAACTCCCGCACTTGAAACCATCGATATCGGATCGGAATTTGAGTTTGAAATTAAAGTAAACTTAGTATTATTGAAAGAAATTTTAAACCAAACAGTTCACAGAGATTGTAGTTTCTGGGTTGGTTTCGAGAATAAATTTAACAGATTATTTAATTTGGATATCAGGAATGTTAAAGATGAGGATAAAGAAAAAAGAATAATTCAAGCAATTTTCGATATTTTATTTGATTTTAGCGGATGGGTTAAAGACAGGGAGGGTCATTGGTTAGAAAGATACAACAGAATAGGAAGAAAATCTTTTGACCCATATAAAGGTTACCCCGATAAGTTAACATTAATCAAATTAGGCTTTGGAACGGGATTTACAGGTATGACTCTTTACCGGCATAATGATTATTATCACAATGAAGGTGAAGGTTCTCAGTTTTTTATTGAGATTATCAAAGCTTTTAACATTGGTGTTCCAAAAGACAAAAAAATTGAAGAAAGGAAAATTAACGCTAAAAATATCCCTTCTTCTAAGAGGTTTATTTCACTTCATAACAATTCAATACCTGTTTATAATCTTGGTTGGGGTATTATTCTTGAACCCGGTGAAGAATTTGAAATCACTGATGATATGATTATTGATCCCGAGTCAATACCGCAACAAGAATTTACTATTTCTCAACCAAAACAGATGGCGGGTAAAAAAACCGATAAACCTAAAGATTACAAACAAGGTGATTTAGCCGAAGCGGAATTTGTGAAATCTGAGTCAGGTAAGGTTTTTATAAGGTTAGTTGATCAAAATTTAAGCGATAAAGAATTAAGCTTCAAGTATGGAGCTGCAGAAAGGTTAGAACAAGCCGGTAAGTTTTATGTAAGAATTAGTGCTATGAAAAACGGTAAGGTAATTGAGATTCAATTCGGTAAGTTTTAGAAAATAAAGGGGGACTGAGTTCCCCCCCTTCTTTCCCTTATTAAATCTTAAACAATCTTTTTATAGAGCGCATCTTTAACAAATTTTTCGCTGTTGCCAGCTAAGCCGGCGGCAGTTTGTTCTATACTTTCGCAAGCTTCTTTTATGTTTTGGATGTACTCTTTATCTTTTATATCCTTGAGGTTAATTAACACATTATAAATAGCACCCTTTAATCCTGCATAAGCCATTTGAACACCTACTCCCGTATCGGTTATTGAATTTGGATTTCCGTGAACCAGTACAACTTGAGCATTTTCCATAGCATTTAAACAAAGTTTAGCCGTGTTAAGCGGAACAGCAATAGCTTTTTTTAATCCCTCTTGCATTTTAGCAGTGCGATGTTCCTTCTCTTCTGCTGTGCGTTGTGGTAATCTCATTGCATCCATATAATCATTAAATGCGTTTGTATCATCGTCAACGGCACGCATCAATTTGTCTTTGATTAATTGTGCAGTTACTGCTGCATTCTCTAAGATAGAATCAATTTCGCTTTCGGTTTTTTTATAAGCCGTTAGGTTTGAAACCATTGATGTTAGAGCTGCGCCTAATGAACCTGCTAAAGCTGATATTGAACCGCCACCCGGTGCGGGAGATTCGCGCGAAACTTCGTCGGTAAAGTTAGTAACAGACATTGAGACAAGTGCTTTAGGGTCATACTTAGGAAGTCCGAGAACTCTACTTTCAATATCAAACTTTGAAACATCGGTTAACCCGAGCGACTGAAGTGCGGTATTTAGCACATCCATAACCGGAATTCCGGTGCTTCTGCCTTGTAGCGACAAATAATATTTACCCGTTTCATAAAGAGCGTTAAACGGAACCATACCAACAATTTCGCTACCAGTTACTACAATTCCCCTCTCAAAAGCAAGTTTACGGGTTTCCTCCAAAACATGGTGCATTGAAGTAACTTTGTAATTAGTAAGGTTAATAGAAATTTGGGCGCGGTCAAACTCGGGCACCATCCAACCTATTGCTTTACAATGCTTAAATTTACCGGGTACTTTAACAGATTCGCCTTCCGGTTTTTTAGGATTAACGCCGTTTAATTCTAAAAGCTCAAATAAGTCATATCCAAACTTATCTTTACAATATGCAGCGGTTTCTTCGATAGTTTTTCCGCAGAAGTCATCTAACCCGGTGGGATAATTACCTTCAGAATACTTGAGAATATCAGGGCGTTTTAAGTAGATTTTGCTATTGCTACCCGAACGGGCAGATCTTCCTTTTTCTCTCAGTTCAAAAGCTATATCGGTGGCGTACCTGACTTCGCGAGTGTTCAAATTTATATTATACGCAATAAGAAACTCTCTGACACCTATTACTGTAGCACCACTCTTTGGATTGAAAACGGCTTCTCCGAAATCCGGTTTCCATTCAGGATTCTTCAACTTTTCTTCTAAACCTTCGTACTCACCCTGTCTGATAATTGCAAGGTTTTCTCTTTTTGGGGAGCGAGCAGATTGTTCATACAAATAAACGGGGATGCGAAGTTTTGACGCTACTTCTTCGGCTAATTCTTCCGAAAGTTTAATCACTTCTTCATTAGTAACACCGCTAACCGGAATAAACGGACAAACATCAGTTGCTCCCATTCTTGGATGCGAACCTTTTTGTTTGGTCATATCAATTAATTCGGATGCCTTTTTAATTGATTCGAAAGCTGCAATTTTCACCTTTTCAGGAGCTCCGATAAAAGTTACAACTGTTCTGTTCATATCTGCACCCGGGTCAACATTTAAAAGTTTGACGCCTTCAACGGCTTCAATAGCAGCGGTTATTTGATTTATAATATTAAGATTTCTGCCTTCGGAAAAATTCGGAACGCACTCCACCAATCTTTCAGACATTTTAACTCCTCGTTCGTAAATAATTTAATTTCAATAGTTAAAATACAGAAATTGAGCGAAAAGTTAAGGGAGGAGAGGGAGTTAGAAATTGTAATTAAGTATAATCAAACAGGTAGTGCGTCAACTTTTAGTAATACCGGTACGAACTAATACATTTTGAACGAGATCTTTGAAATCTCTTTGTGCGTTTAACACGGCTTGCGAATGTGCACCTATAACGCCATCTGCCGGTTTTAGCAAGAAAACCGGTTTTTTTGCTTCGGCTGACATTTGAGTTAGACTGTAATAATGTTTTAACAGAGATAAACAGTAATAATCATTATGAAGGTTTTTAGATTTAGGTTTTACTTTATTCAAAACCGATCTGTAGTAAATTTCCGGGATTTGGTCTGACCAACTCTTAAAAGTTTTTACCGGACTGCTATTTCTAACCCCATTTTGCAAAATGATATATCCTAACGGCTCAATTTTAGCGTTAGGCAACAAAAGCCCTTTATCATTATTATTGTCTATGATTTCTTGCCACTTACTTTTCCAAACATTAATTCTGTTACCTAATGACTCTAAACCATGAAGTGAGAAAATACCGGTGGTAACAGGAATTACAACATAATCAGCACTTATCAAAGCCGACCTATTTATTGCACCAAAATTTGGACCGGCATCAATAATTGTAAAATCTGCATTAATCTTGGTTGCGGCTGCATTAATAATCCGATAAATGGAAGTTATAATTTTGAGAGCCTCCGCATCACCTGCGGCACAGTTATTCCATGCAAAACTTAACTTATCTTCAAAAAGTGATAAATCAATGTCTCCAGGTAAAAGAGCAAGATTTTCGTTAATATTGTAAACCGGAACGGGAGCTATATCACCGGATCCTTTCTCATAAGGCTTAATACCAAAAGCAATTGAATTACTCCGGTTTTCATTGCTATATAAATCAAAAAGTTCTTCGCCTGATAAAAACATAGATGTGAGATTTGACTGTGGGTCTAAATCTACTGCAAGAGTTTTATAGCCAAGTTCACTTAACATGTAAGAAAAATTGTAAACTAAAGTTGTTTTACCTATTCTACTTATATTGTTAAAAAAAATGAGGGTCTTCATGATCTTTTATAAATTTTTACTGAAAAAGTTAGTAAATCATCTTTATAAAACACCGGCGGGGGGTTCCCATTTTTTTCGAGACTTTTAATAGCAGCTTTAACACCAATATTAAAGCCGTTAACAAATCCTAAGTTTTTTGAAGCTTCTGCTAAAACAGGATTTCTATAGTCATTTTCATTTGGAAAATTTTCAGGTCGTGCTTTGCCATATAGACCCCCGGCATTCGAAATTTCAATTCTATCTTCATACTCATAAAATTTAATTGGAGCGTTAGATTGGTAATCCCTATGTACAACAGCATTAAAAAGAAGCTCTTTAATTGCTCGCTCGGGATAATTGTAAATATATTGCGAGCCCAATTCGGGCAAAAGCTGTTTTACGATTGATGATTTAATGAAGTCATTCATACTTTTTAATTGAGTAGTTAAATCACCTTCAAATATTTTTTCGAATACAAAATCAACTTCGTCAGCTCCGGTAAATTTAACATATTGAACATAAGCCCCCGGAATAAAATATCGAGGATTAATACCAAACATAAGAATTCCGGCATTTGTAAGACAGTCAGATTTTAAATCGTAGAATTTTAATGATGCTAATTGAGACTTTAAATCCCTTCCGTTTTCTAATAAAGTATCACTATCTACGGCAGCAGGTAAATAAGTTGAAAGAAAAACCCCGGTACTAATGTCTTCTAAACTCGAATTTAAGCATGGCAACAAATCAAAAGTATTGGCAGAAGAAGCTCTCTTTTCAGTTAAAATCCTTTCCTCAGATTCATTAGCAACACCTTTTCTAGGACCAACTCTTATACACACTTTCCCTTTATATCTAATGGGAGGCAAATAATGTGGTTGAACCTCAACAACTGCAATATCTCCTTGTTTAAAGTTAAACAATTTAACATTGAGTAATGGAGGAGGCACAATTCTACCATCTGTTCTAAAATCAAGTAATTTCTGAAGAATTTGTTCATCTAATCTGAGTCCTGCCAAGGTGCCGTCATCATTAACACCAACTAACAAATAGCCGGGGAGTTTACTTTTAGTCAAGTCATTTGAGAATGAACAGATTGCCTCACCGAATTTGTCAGAATCATTTACCGAAATAGTTTTTTCTACTCTTTCCGATTCGGGATTTTTTAAAAGCTCTAAAAGTTCTACTTCAGTTAACATATAAATATAGTTGATTTAAGAACAAATTTTAATTGAACAAAAATATTAAAATAATAAAGTAATAATAAAGAAGCTGAACCAAAATTAGGCAATAAAAACCATAAAAATTTTTAACCCCATTCAAAATAATTTCGAATTTGCTTGACTATATAAAAAATTTTGACTAACTTTGTACGCAAAACGAACAAAGTTTTATTTTAGAACTTACACATTCATGTACGGAGGTTCGCATGACCTTAAATCAATCAAAATCTTCTTGGTTTAAGTTTATAATTTTTATACTCTTTATTACTTTCAATACTATAAATGCACAGGTTGACCGTGTTTCTATTGTACAAGACAATAAAGGGACAAAGCTGGTAGTTAACGGAAAAGACTTTATGGTTATTGGTATGAATTGGGATTATTTCCCGATTGGTACAAATTACACTTATAGCTTGTGGACACAACCCGATAACTTTATCAAAGCTGCTTTAGATAGAGAAATGTCGCTCCTTAAAAATATGGGCGTCAATGTAATCAGACAATACTCAGGGGTACAACCCAAGTGGATTGAATACATCTATCGAAATTATGGTATTTACACTGTTCTTAATCACTCATTCGGTAGATACGGGGTTACTGTTGACGGAGTTTACATCCCTAACACAGATTACGCTGATCCAAAAACAAGAGCTCAAATTCTCACAGAAGTTAAGGTTCTTGCCGAAGAGTTCAAAAATGTTCCCGGTCTTTTAATGTGGTTATTGGGTAACGAAAACAACTACGGACTTTTCTGGGGCGGTGCAGAAACCGAAGATATTCCGGTTGGTGAAACCTTAGAATCCGTTAGAGCAAGACACATGTACAATCTCTTTAGCGAAGGTATTGCCGAAATTAAAAAGATTGACCCAAATCACCCGATTGCTATTTGCAACGGTGATTTACTCTTCCTCGATATTATAGCTGAAGAAATCAAAAATATGGATGTGTTCGGTACCAATGTGTACAGGGGCGTTTCATTTGGCGATATGTTTGATAAAGTCAAAGAAAAATTAAATGTTCCTATACTAATGACCGAATTTGGTTCTGATGCTTTTAATGCGGTTACTATGCGTGAAGATCAGTATATGCAAGCTAGATATGCGTTAGAAAATTGGAAAGAGATTTTCGAAAACGCTTACGGTAACGGCAAAACAGGAAATTCAATTGGCGGTATGACTTTTCAATTCAGCGATGGTTGGTGGAAGTATTTGCAAGAATCAAACTTAAGTGTTCATGATAATAACGCATCATGGTCAAACGGTGGTTACTCCGAAGACTACATTGAAGGCGAAAACAATATGAACGAAGAGTGGTTCGGTATTTGTGCAAAAGGACCAACCGATGAAAAAGGATTTTACGAATTATACCCCAGAGCCGCTTATTACGCTTTAAAAGATGCCTATACAATTGACCCCTTAGATGAAAAAGTTGACGCTGCTGCAATCAGAGCGCACTTTGATAAAATTTCACCTACTCCATACATTTTAATGGCTCGTGGTGATAAAGCAGCTTTAGAAAGTTCTAAATTAAGCACCGTAAGATTGAGCGGTTTGCGTTTAGAATTTGAAACATTTAGTACCGGTGGTTCTAAAATTACAACTCCCGATAAAAGAGTTGACGGAAGCACAGAGTATCCTGCGTTCTTAGGCTTCGATCACATGCAATCATTTTACGCAGAATTTGAATCGCAACCTTCCGCTAACATTACTGCTAAAGTTGCACTTAACTTCTTAGCTAATGTTCCTTCTAATCCGATTGACGAAATTTTCTACGAAAACAGAGGAAGACCTAAAACAGTTTTAACTCCTGACGGTAGAATGACACTTGAAGGAATCGAAAGAGTTAAAGTTTATAGAGCAAGTATGCAGTGGGACCACAGTTGGTTTAAACTTGACGGTTTTTACAGAACAGGTCATTACCATTGGGGTTACGAAGGCGACTTTTTCGGTCTATACCCGGAGAGTAATTACGGAAACAATATCGATATTTACAACGGAAGCGCACCTCTCGGATTTGAAATCACCGGAAAGAAAGAGCTTGAAGGCTTAAAAATAGCTTTCGGTCCTGAACTTTGGTGGGGAGCAAACCCGGCAATACTTCTTAAATACAGCAGAAAATTAGGTCCGCTGAGTGTAACCGGTATTTATCACGAAGATTTAGACGAGCAAGGACAAGCAGTTAGCTCGTTTGCAGTTCCTCTTCCTCCCACAAGAAGAGCAACTTTATCATTTACTGCTAAACACGGAATTTTTGGTGTAGAAGCAGGCGGTATTTGGTCGGGTAGCAATAAAAAAGGGGAAACTTTTCAAATCGTAACCGGTACAGAAGACAATTACAAAATTCTACAAGATCAAATTCAAGACAAAGATGCATTTGGTGGTAAGTTAAAGCTCACTATTCAAAGCGGAATTTGGAATTGGTATGCAGAAGGATCGGTTCAAGGTTTAGTTGCTGATGGCGGTGTTAACCAAACTTTAACTTTTACAGGCTGGAGATTAAAAAACAGCGGAAGAGGTAATCAATACAGTTTATTAACCGGTATTGCCATTACAATGGGTGATTTTCAAATTGCACCTAATTTTATGTGGCAAAAGCCGATTGAAGGTCCTATTCCTAACACAGTACCTGCCCCCGGAAGACCCAGAAATATATTATCTGACCCTTTTGCAGTTCTCGGAAACCGTGAAACCACTGCCGGCGAATTACTTATAACTTATGACCCTACTCCCGCAACTTGGATGTATAATTGGGATAGTGATATCAGAGAAGACGCAAATCTTGCAGTTAGTGCAGGAGTTGTTTTCAGACATCACCCCACTACAAGAGATGCTGCTATCGGTATATTAGGTGACGGCAGAACTATCTTTGCTTTCCCCGGTGCGCCTCCTGCAAGAGACCTTTGGGAATTTCATAGCAGAATAGTTTCAAAATTAGGAACAGGCTTCGGTATGATTGCAAACATTTATGCAGGCGAAGGCGAACCTAACGGTAGCGACCAAAGACTCATTCACCGTTACGGCGGAGATATAAGATTAGCGATGAACTCTTTCAGATTTATTGCTCAAGCAAAGATTAATGATTGGGGTCCTTATGATTATCATAGAGATTTTAACTTAACATACCCTCTTCAATTAGTTGCAGATTTGTCTGTTCAGTTAGGAAAACAAGAATGGTTTGATTTACCTTCAACCAGACTAGGTATCCGCGGTACTTGGAGATCGCTTGATCAATATTCACCGAGATATAACCCAACTACAATTCTTAATGTTAACGGTGTACCGGTTCCAGATCCCAAAGCTCAGGGCTTTTCAAACGGCGATGAGTGGGAAATCCGTACATATTTACATTTCAACTTGGGTATGTAATTAAAATAGTGGAGTTTATTATGAATAAAAGAAAATATTTTTACCCGGTACTTACTCTTTTTGCTCTTGTTTCAGTTTTTTTCTTTACAAGTTGTGAGAGAGACCCTAACATTCTAACACCGGCTACTTATCCCGTTATTCCGGAAGTATTTATAGACGGATTTAGCTCCGGGCTTAATTATGCTGCCTTTGGCGGTTCTAAGGTTACTGCCTTTGATGTTGATAAAGATGTTAAATACAGCGGTACCTCATCAATGAAAATTGAAGTTCCCGATTTTGAAGACCCTAACGGTGCATACGCAGGTGGTGCTTACTTTACAAGCGAAGGGCGCGATCTTTCAAGTTTTGACGCTCTCACTTTTTGGGCTAAAGCAAGTCAAGCTGCAAATATAGATGTTGTCGGAATCGGTAATGATTTAGGTGCCTCTAGAAACTTGGCTTCGGTTAACGGATTACCCGTTACAACAAACTGGAAAAAATATGCCATTCCTATTCCTGACGCCTCAAGATTCACTTCAGAAAGAGGGATGTTCTTCTACTCTGAAGGACCTGAAAATGGAAGAGGTTACACAATCTGGTTTGACGAAGTTAAATTTGAGAAATTAGGTACAATTGCCCACCCAAGACCTGCAATATTAAACAGTCAAGACCAAAATACTATTGCAATCATGGGGCAAGTTCTTACCATTGGCGGTACTTCAATTACTTTTAATATGCCTGACGGAACTGACCAACAGGTTAATATCTCATCAAGTTATTTTACTTTTATATCTTCAAACGAATCTGTTGCAACTGTAAACGAAAACGGGCAGATTACGATAGTTGGTATGGGTAATGCAAAAGTTACAGCAAAATTTGGAGACCAAGCGGCAGCCGGTTCAATATCTGTTACCGTTGCTAATCTGCCTCCGCGTGCACCTGTTCCTACAAGACCCGCTACAGAAGTAATTTCAATGTTCAGTAATGCGTATAATAATGTACCTATTGATACATGGGCAACAGGATGGTTATATTCAACTGCAGTTCTTACGGAAATCAAAATTGAAGGAGATGATGTAAAACTTTACACAAATCTAAACTTCAACGGTATCGAATTTGCATCGCAACCTATCAATGCAACCACCATGACACATTTCCACATGGATATTTGGACTCCTGACCCAACAGCACCACCGGCATCATTTAAAGTGTTACTGGTAGATTTTGGTGCTAACGGAGTTTTTGGCGGCGGCGATGATGTTTCGCATGAATTAACCTTTACCGCAAACACAAACCCAAGATTAGCTACAGAACAATGGGTGCAAATTGATGTACCACTTTCGGCATTCACCGGCTTAACAACAAGAGCACATTTGGCTCAGTTAGTTATTTCGGGTGACCCGAACACAGTATATGTAGATAATGTTTATTTCTATCGTTCGGGCGGCGGCGGAACACCTTCGGTTCCAACGGCACCGGCACCTGCTCCAACATTTCCTGCTAGCGATGTAATTTCATTGTTCAGCGATAGTTATGCTAATAATCCTGTAAATACATGGTCAGCTGATTGGGATATGGCAGATGTTGCAGATGTTGTTATAGCCGGAAATAATGTAAAGAGATATACAAACTTAGTGTTTGCCGGTATCGAATTTACGAGTCAAACAATAGATGCAAACGGAATGACTCATTTTCATATTGATATATGGACCCCTGACCCAACTGCATTACCTGCATCCGTTAAATTCAAGTTAGTTGATTTTGGTGCAAACGGTATTTTTGGCGGAGGTGATGATGTAGAACATGAGCTAACTTTTAACGCAAGTTCTAATCCTCCTTTAGTAACCGGTAATTGGGTAAGGTATAATATTCCGTTATCAAATTTTACCGGATTATTAACCAAAGGTCATTTGGCACAATTAATAATTGTGGGTGATCCTAACACTCTATATGTTGATAACATTTTGTTTCACAAATAATAATTGAGAATCAATTATAAAAATTGAATAAAATGAATAGAATTAAAACAGCACCTACACTCGAGATTGATCATCTCGGAAAATTAACTCTTAAAGATGAGATGCTCAGGCTTATATGGCGTGAGCATCAAATCTCAAGGGCTGATATTTCAAGGAGACTTAAGTTATCTCGCTCAACGGTAACCGAGATTATTAGAGACCTGCTTGCAACGGGTTTTGTAAAAGAGACCGGTATCGGAGAATCAAGCGGTGGTAGAAAACCTATTGTTTTAGCTTTTCAAGATAACGCAAAAGTTATTTTAGGTATAGATATAGGTGCAAGGCATGTTTCGGTTGCAATGACAAACCTTAGAGGCAAACTTCTTTGGTGGAAGGAAGTTAAATTTCCCGTTAGAGAAGATTCGGAAGGTACTTACGAATTAATTTACAGATTATGCAACGAAAGCCTAAGTACACTTAAAAAAGGTACAGAAATGCTTCTTAGTATTGGTGTCTCTGTTCCAAGTCCGGTTGATCCTATTCGCCCGGAGTATTTATCCGAAACAATTATCCCGGCGTGGCACGGAAAGAGCGGTATTACAAAACTGCGTGAAAAATACAATGTTCCGGTTTATATGGATAACGATGCAAACTTAGGTGCTTTAGCAGAGCATTGGTGGGGCGCAGGAAAAAATTGTAAAGATCTAATCTATATCAAAATATCTAACGGTGTGGGCGCAGGATATATTTTTGACGGCAAACTCTATAGAGGTTCTAAAGGTATTGCCGGTGAAATGAGCCACATGCCTATAGATCCAAACGGTAAATTGTGCGGTTGTGGTTTAAGAGGTTGTTTGGCAACGGTTGTATCTGCATGGGCATTAAAAGAGAGAGTTAAAGTGCTCTCAACTTTATATCCTAGCAGTAGTTTAATATCCGGAGGTCCCGGTGTTACCGATATTGAAAATGCAGCTTTAGTTGGTGACCCTTTAGCGGTGCAGGTTGTGAGAGAAGCAACCGACTACCTATCGGGAGCTATTACTAGCGTTGTTAACCTGCTTAATCCTGATTTAATTATAATTGGCGGTAGTCTTTCAAGACTCGGAGATTTAGTATTTGAGCCAATTCGTGAAAAAATGGATTCTTGCACTTTAGTTGGCAGTGTTAGTAAAACAAAATTGCAAGCCAGTGAGCTCGGTTCAAAAGGAATTGCAATTGGTGCAGCAACTTTGGCAATAGAACAAGCTTTTATTGACCCAAAAATTTTAAATGTAAATGTAGCCCCGGCGGCTTTAAAGTGAATTTATTATTAATTTATATAAGAAATCAGAAGTAACAGGAGAATTTATGAACGCTAAGAAAAATCAATATTTAATACTTTTGGTTTGCGCTCTCTTTCTTATCACAGTTCCCTCATGCGAAAATTCTACCGCTATAGAATCACCAACTTGGCAACTTGTTTGGCAAGATGAGTTTGAAGGAGCAGCTGGGCAGAGACCGGATTCCACTAAATGGACTTACGATATTGGTACTGATTGGGGGAATCAACAGCTTGAATACGATACTGACCGCCCTCAAAATGTTTCTTTAGACGGTAACGGTAATTTACTAATTACGGCAAGAAGAGAAGCTTACATGGGGCAACCTTTTACTTCCGGTAGAATAAAAACTCAAGGTTTGTATGAACAAACTTACGGCAGATACGAGGCAAGAATTAAAATGCCGTGGGGTCCCGGTATCTGGCCCGCATTTTGGCTGCTCGGCTCAAACATTGAAACTGTTGGCTGGCCCAATTGCGGTGAAATTGATATTATGGAATACAGAGGTCAACAACCTAATCTAATACACGGAACAGTACACGGACCGGGTTACTCGGGTGGTGCCGGCATTTCAAAAACTTACGGGTTTGAACATAAAAGATTTGATGTTGATTTTCATGTATTTGCGGTTGAATGGGGCGCAGATTACTTAAAGTTTTTTGTTGATGATGTTATGTATCATCAAATTAAAAAAGGTGATGTACCCGGGCAATGGGTTTTTGATAGTCCGTTTTTTATAATTCTTAATGTTGCTGTGGGCGGTAATTATGTTGGTTTCCCGACAAGTCAAACGCCGTTTCCGCAAAGTATGGTTGTAGATTATGTTAGAGTTTACAAGGCATTGTAAATTTTTATTGATTTAATTTTAAAATTAATCACAAATTAATTCATTATTTCATCTAAACTAATTCATTATTTCAGGAGTGTTAATGAGTGGTAAAGAGATTCATAAAACAGCGCCGTCTGATAAAATTTCAAACGGACAAAAGTTTGCATACGGATTAGGAGCCATCGTTAACAACCTGCTTGGCGGTGCAATCGGATATATGTCTATTGTACTCAATGTAGGTTTAGGAATTAATCCTGCATTAGTAGGTACTCTTCAAGCTATCCCCCGTTTTACCGATGCTTTAACCGACCCTATAATGGGGTATATTTCAGACAAAACAAACTCTAAGTACGGAAGAAGAAGACCCTATATTTTTATCGGAGCTATTTTTGTCGGTTTAGTATTTGCATTGATGTGGCAGCTTCCCGAAGGTTACAGCGAGATGTTCTATTTCTGGTTCTTCTTGATTGGTTCAATAATCTTCTATTTGTTTTATACAATGTTTGCAACTCCTTGGGTGGCATTAGGTTATGAACTAACCACAGATTATCATGAGCGAACACGGTTAATGGGTGTAATGAATTTTATGGGGCAGTTTGCCTGGATTTCACTCCCTTGGTTTTACGCCTTTATGGAGAACGACAGGCTCTTCTCCAATTCAGTTGAGGGTGCAAGAACACTCGCAATATTTATCGGAATTTTTGTTGCTGTTGTAGGTATTATGCCCGCAATATTTACGAAAGAAAGATATGTTGCAGTTGACGGTGAAATCAAAGAGAAAACAAAAATACTAGCAGGATTAAAAACTAATGTTGCTCTTTTCTTTAAGGGATTGTTGGTAACAGTTAAAAGAGTCGAATTTTTGAAACTTTGTGCCGGTACATTTTTCTTATTTAACGGAATAATGCTTGTTGGTGCTTTCAGTTCATATATAACAATTTTTTATGTATGCGGCGGCGATACAAGTATGGGTGCTAAATACATGGGATTGTTTGGCACAATTAATACAATGTCAACCTTGGCAGCAATTGCTGGTGTTACCTGGATTTCATCGAGAATAGGGAAAAGAAAGACATTCATAATTGCAACATCTGTTACAATGGTTGGCAGTTTATCAAAATGGTTTTTTTATGACCCGATGAACCCATGGTTAGTACTTATTCCCGCACCTTTAATGGCGGTTGGTATGGGTGCACTTTTCACATTAATGGGCTCTATGATTGCCGATGTTTGCGATTTAGACGAATTGGAAACCGGTGAAAGACGCGAAGGTATGTTCGGATCTATCTATTGGTGGATGGTAAAACTCGGAATGGCTTTGGCTTTCGGATTATCAGGTTTTCTATTAAATGCTACAGGATTTGTTGTCGATTTTGGCGGAGCTCAAACTTCAAGTACTTTCTTCTGGATGAGAGTTGTTGATGTTGGGATACCGGCAATTGCTGCTCTTATAGCAATATTCTCGGTTGCCTCTTATAAAATTACCGAAGAAAAGTCTTATGAAATCAGAAGCGAGTTAGAAAAGAGGCGTGCAAGTGCTCAACCTGCGGCTGCAGAGATTCAGAGCTAATAATATGATTATGACTAAAGCTAAAACAGGTCAAAATTCTAAAATGAAAATAAATAAAATAGTTTTATCCGGTTTGTGTTTACTGCTATTGGTAGCAATTCCAAGTTGTACAGATTCATCTGACAACAACGATACAACAAAGCAAGAAAAAGTCAGGAATATTGTTATCACTATGATTCCTAAAAGTGCAGCAAATCCTGTTTTTCTTTCAGCTAAAACCGGGGCGGAAAAAGAAGCCGAAAATCTTTCTGAAAAGTACAGTAAAATCAGTGTTACCGTAAAATGGAGTACGCCCGAAACAGAAAGTGCAACCGAGCAAGCTAAATTGATTCGTGATGCTATCAAAGCTAAAACGGATGCAATTATCATTTCTTGTTCTGATATCGATTCTATAACCCCTGCAATTAACGAAGCGGTTGATGCAGGTATTCAGGTTATGACTTTTGACAGTGATGCTCCAAAATCTAAGAGGTTTGCTTATTTCGGACCCGATGATATTGCTTTAGGTGAAGCCGTATTAACAGAATTGAGCAAACTAATTGGCGGTAAAGGTAAAATAGCTATTCTCGGCGGTAATGAGAATGCCCCCAATCTTATTCAAAGAGTAAACGGAATTAAAAAAGCTATTGCCGCAAACAAAGGAATAGAATTAGTAGGTGTTTTTTATCACCCCGAAAACGAAGCCGCAGCCATTGCAGAAATGATGAGAGTGCAAGAGTTACACCCCGATTTAGCCGGATGGGCTATGGTGGGTGGCTGGGCAATGTTTGGTAAAGAGTTGATGAATAAAATTGAACCGGGCAAAATTAAAATTGTTGCCGTTGACGCTCTACCCGAACAATTAGAGTACATCGAGAAAAACTATGCTCAAGTTTTATTTGGGCAGCCAACATTTAGATGGGGTAAAATTACGGTTGAAACTGTGATCGAAAAAATTTACCGCAATAAGAAAGTTGACGAAATTATAAGACTCAGCCCCATTCCTGTCACAATAGATAATTTGGGTGGATGGTCAAGACAACTAAGAGCTTGGGGTTATCAAAATATCCCCGATAATTATTTGAGAATGTGAGATTTATCTATGATTAATCACTTCAATATTATTTGAGGAATCCGGAGTTATTATGCAAATTGCTGAAATTACATACAAGCACATATTATATACAACAGAATTTTCCGAAAGTTGGAATGAAGTATTTATTCACGCATTAGGAATTGCCAAACAGTACAAAGCAAAACTGACTTTTCTTTATGTTGTAAACACAGAGTTAATTGATTTGCTAACCTTTGATGTCGGCTTGGAAAGGTCATCAAGCATCGACAAAAAATTTACCGAAGCAAAAGACTTCACTAATAACATTCTTCAGCAAATTCTTACAAAAGTAAGCGATTCATTTGGCAAAGAAATTTTAGAAGATATCAATATACTTGTTGAAAGAGGAAACCCGGCTAAAATTATTTTAAGCGTAGCTTATGAAAATGAGTGCGATTTAATAGTAATGGGCTTTAAAGGAAACGGTACAATGGATGATTCGGCAATAGGGAGCACTGTAAACAGAGTACTTCACAGGTCAAAATTACCGGTATTAGTAATTCACAATATTAAACAAAATTAGTTTAGAGGAACAATGTCTCGTAGAGAATCCAAAACAAATTTTTTATCAGGTTTAGAAACTACAGGTTTAGGCAAATCAGAATTAGATAGCCTTTTTCTGCAATTACTTAATTCAGGAATACACGGTATTTCATTTAGCGCTTATTTAGAAAATCAGGGTCCCGGGTCTTTAATTACCGAAGAACAAATTGAAGAGAGAATTAAGGTAATTAAGCCGTATGTTAAATGGGTAAGGTCATTTTCTTGTGTTGACGGTAATGAATTAATTCCCGCAGTTGCAAAAAAACACGGTATCAAGACTCTTGTAGGTGCTTGGATAGGAACTGATCTTGAAAAAAACGAGAGTGAAATTGAAGGCATAATAAATGTAGCTAAAGCAGGAAACGCAGATATTGTTGCTATTGGCAATGAAGTTATGTTGAGAGGCGATGTTTCTGAAGAAGAACTAATAAAATATTTACAAAGAGTAAAATTAGAAGTTACCGGAATCCCGGTCGGGTATGTTGATGCATATTATGAATTTGTTAACTATCCGCGTATCACAAATATTTGTGATGTTGTTTTAGCTAACTGTTACCCATTCTGGGAAGGTTACCCAATTGAGCACGCTCTGGCATATATGAAAAATATGTATCATTTAGCAGTTACAGCAGCACGCGGTAAAAAAGTTATAATTAGTGAAACAGGCTGGCCTGATAAAGGTACACCCGATAGGGCTGCCGTTCCTTCCTATGAAAATGCATTAAAATATTTTATAGATGCATACAATTGGGCAAAAGAAGAAAATATCGACATTTTCTACTTCTCAAGCTTTGATGAATCTTGGAAAGTTGATGCCGAAGGTGATGTAGGTGCTTATTGGGGATTATGGGACAAAAACGGAAACCTGAAATACGGTTGAACTTCATTATAAGAAAAAAATATGGAATTCGAATTTATGATTAAGATACTTTTATTTATTCCGCTTACCGTGATGATTATGAACGCTTTGACCTCATTTTCCGGTGAGCCCGGGCAAGTTTTAACCTCAAAAGAAGTTCTTGTAACTTCAGAAGCAGGCGATAAAATTGCGGTTAAAGAAAATATTTCGTTTACAATTGGTAATGCTCCCGAGGGGAATATCATCAAAGTTGACCCTAAAATCATAAAACAAGAAATTGACGGAATAGGAACTTCGTTCACTGAATCCTCTGCTTTTGTACTTGCTCATTTAGATGTAAAGAACCGTCTTGAAGTGATGGAAAAAATTTTTGGCGAATCAGGGGCAAACTTTACACTTACAAGAACCCACATTGGTTCGTGTGATTTTAGTGTAGAAGGTAAATACTCTTATTTGGACAAAAAGGGGGATACAAGTCTTGAAAGTTTCAGCATTTTGCCAGATCTAACAGGGTTTGACCCTCAAAAGTATCCCGGAATAAAAGATTTTTCTTATGATTTATTACCTATGATTAGAGAAGCTCTTGAAATTAAACAAAAACAAGAGGATAAAGAATTAAGAATTGTTGCTTCAGCTTGGACGGCACCTTATTGGATGAAAGATATTGAAGACTGGTTTATTAAAGGTACTCCCGAAAACAATTTTCACGGAACGGGCGGCAAACTTAAACCCGAATACGAAGAATTATTTGCAGATTATATCATTAGATACTTAAAAGAGTATAAAAATGCAGGCGTAAATATTTGGGCTATAACTCCCGTTAATGAACCTCACGGTAATAACGGTCAGTGGGAGAGTATGCACTTTACTCCTGAATCCCAAAACCTTTTTATTAAAAACTTCTTAGGTCCTAAGCTTGCAACAGGGCTTTTCAGCGATACCAAACTCCTCATTTATGACCAAAACAGAGACGGCTTAGAGCATTGGACAGATATTATATTGGGCGATGAAGAAACCGCAAAATATGTTTACGGAACTGCCGTACACTGGTACGAAAGCACATTTAAAGTCTATGAAGATGTTTTTCAGAGAGTAAACGCGAAATTTCCGAATCACACAATTATACACACTGAAGGGTGTATTGATGACTTAGGAAAAGATGCACCGCAAGGTATTACTGACCCTGAAAGATTCAAAGAAAAAAACTGGTTTAACAATGATTCTTTTTGGTGGAATGCAAATGCTACTGATTGGGGCTACTCTGCAGTTTGGGAAGGAGTAAAAGTTGAAGATCATCCAATATACACTCCTGTACACAGATACGCAAGAAATATTATTGTTAGCCTTGATAATTGGATGACAGGTTGGATTGATTGGAATATAGTATTAGACCAAAGAGGTGGTCCTAACCATGTAGGCAATTATTGTGGTGCTCCAATAATGATTGATTTAAAGAGTAAATTTGTTTACTACACCCCTATCTATTATATACTTGCTCAATTGAGCAGAACAATAAGACCGGGAGATAGAGCCGTTCAGACTAACAAGTTCTTAAAAAACCTAGATAATGATGCCCTTCATTCTTGTGCTACCTTAAGTAAGGATAATGTTTTAACGGTACAATTACTAAACACAACTAAAGAACCGTTAAAAATGAGCCTGCAGATAGAAGAACAATTTGCAGAGATTACAATGACACCTAATTCGATTCAAACAGTTCGTATTCAACTTTAACAATTAAGATAACTCAAGATTATTAAAATAGAAAACTAGTGAAAAACATCAAAACAAATATTATAACCTTATTGATAATTCTCTATTCGGGCGGAAATTGTTTCTCACAGCAACTTAATAAGGAAGATATGGAGAACAAATTTTTCACTTTAGACTTTGAAAGTCAAAGTTATAAGATGTCTGATGTAGAGGAATATTTTTTTACCACTTTTCCGCACGATGACCCTACTCAAGGCGATATTGTGTACGATAGAGTAAAGTGGGTAAACGAGGATATGGTTAAGCTAATTGATTTAGAAGGTTTTTATGGCTTTATCAAATATCGTTCAGACAGTGCAAGTTTTGACTCTTTTAGATTCACCTCTAAGCCGTTTTACAATCTAAATGATGAAGTTCAAAAAGTACTTTTTGTTTTCAAAGGGAGATTACCTTCTGCTAAGGGAGTTTGGCCCGCTTGGTGGTTAAACGGTAGCAGGGAAAAAGAATGGACATACAGCGAAAAAGATTTCGTATTAACAGATAGTGATTTAGATAGATATTCTGGCGTGGGTCAATTTTACAACACACCGAGTGCAGTGAATTGCACTGATTGGCCTGCTGCCGGTGAAGTTGATATAATTGAAACAATTAACGGTGATAATATTATTCACAACACAATTCATACCTGCCCGCAGATGTGTAATTCAGAGTGGAACAATGACGGAATTATCATCAATTGTGCTAACGCCACTCAAACCGACCCAAATTCAGGGTGCAGCGGAAAATCTTATGAAGTTGACTCCCCCGAGGGCACATTTGCCTGTTTGTGGATGAATGGTGAAATAAGATTTTTCTATTGGAAACCGGGTCTTGATGTTCGCAGTGAAGGTGGTCCACTCAGCAATTCTCCTCAACCGGCGATGTGGGAGGAGAGTAATATGGTGAATTTTGTACGACTTTTTGACTCCGGTGAGAACTGTGATGATAAAATCCATAAAGATTGGCAATGCGAAAGTTGCTCAGGATTCAACAAATGCTCTTTTGTGAATATGAAAATGATATTCAACATAACTCTATGCGGCATTTGGGCGGGAAGAAATTTTGACAATACAGAAAATGCGGTTGATAATTGCCAAAAATACATAATTGGTGAAGGGTTACCGGCAATAGACAACCAATATATCAGAATTGAATATGTTTCGGTAAAAAAGTTGGAATAACCTTTAAAGAAGTAGTAAAGATTAATTGAACATTAAAAAATTATATAGACTAATTTTCATCCCGGGCATCATTTTGATGCTTATGCAGGGCTGTAAGTCAGGAGAAAATATCAATAATAATGAGTATTCAACTAAAAAAATTTCGATAATGAAAGATTTAGAAAAGAAATTGAAAGAAGCTAAACTTTCCGGAAAAGAAGATCCTTTTGTACAGAGAGAATTCACTCCGTATTTAAACGGTGAGTGGATAGGTAACGCTGTTTCTTACGGTTGTTACCGAAAAGGACAGGCTCCGGGAGTTAAAGGACCTTCAGAAGCCGAAATTTTAGAAGACCTCCAAATAATTATAAAATATTGGAATCTGATTCGTGTTTACGGCTCCGATGATGATTCAGAAAGAATTTTAAAGGTGATTAAAGACAACAATTTACCCGTTAGAGTAATGCTCGGTGTTTGGGTTGAAAGCGAAACAAATAATCCCGTAAGAGAAAAAGAGAATATTGCTCAAGCAGTGAAAGCTGTTTTTTTGGCAAACGAATACAAAGAAATTGTAGCAGCAGTAAATGTAGGTAATGAAACACAAGTATTTTGGTCGGCGCATAAAATGGAAATGAATGACCTTATAAAATATTTGAGATTTGTTAGAAACAACACAAGCGTGCCGGTAACAACCGCAGATGATTACAATTTTTGGAATAAGCCCGAAAGTAAAATTGTAGCCGATGAAGTTGATTTTATAGTTGTTCACATTTATCCGCTTTGGAACGGGCAAACACTCGAAAATTCTATAGTCTGGTTAGATATGAATTATAATGATATCAAAAAAATCCACTCCGGTAAAATGCCGGTATTGGGTGAAATAGGGTGGGCTACAGATTATGACGCAACAAAAACGGGCGAGGGGCAACAGGGTTCGCTAATTAAAGGCGAAGTTGGTTTGAAAGCTCAAGAGCAATTTCTAAAAAAATTGACTGACTGGGTCTCTAAAAATGAAGTCACTACTTTTCTGTTTGAAGCATTTGACGAGCCATGGAAAGGTGGCGGTGAAAACTCAGGTCCACGCGAAATTGAAAAACACTGGGGTGTTTTTTACGAAAACCGTACTCCAAAAGAATCTTTTAAAAATTACTTAAAACATTCCCCAGAATATGACGGAAAAACTGAAAACAAACAAAAGAATGAAAAATAAAAATAAATACAATACTAACTTATTTTCCGGGAGGGAAAAAATGAAAAACACATTAGCGAAATTTTTCGTAGTACTGTTCATTGTTGCAATGAACGGTATGATAAACGCACAAAACAACCCCATCAATTTTGAGGCGGGCGGTCATGGTGCAACATGGACTTGGACTGTATTTGAAAACAATACAAATCCACCGGTAGAAATTGTAGCTAATCCTGATCCGTCGGGAATAAATACATCTTCAACCGTTGCCAAGTTTACTGCATTGCAATCAGGAATGCCTTGGGCTGGTTTTGAATCACAACACGGTTCTGATATCGGTACATTCACTTTGAACGCTTCAAACAGCACTGTTAAAATTATGGTTTGGAAATCTGTTATAAGTGATGTTGGACTAAAATTTGTTTTACCTAACGGTGAAGCATTACCGGAAATCAAAGTTGCTAATACATTGATTAACCAATGGGAAGAGCTAACATTTGATTTTTCAGGTAGAATAGGTCATCCTGCAACTATTGGTCAAGACCAAATAGTAATTTTCCCTGATTTCACAACAAGAACGGCTGATCAAGTTATCTATATTGATAACATTACTTTTTCGGCAAGTGGACCGGTAGCGGGCGAACCAACAGTTGCAGCTCCAAATCCTACTCTTCCTGCTACAGATGTAATTTCCCTTTTCAGCAATGCTTATCCTAATGTAACTGTTGATACTTGGTCAGCAGACTGGGATCAAGCAGATGTTGTTGATATACAAATTCAAGGTAACGACACAAAAAAATACACCAACTTAGTTTTTGCAGGTATCGAATTTACATCACAACCTATTAATGCTACCGCAATGACTCACTTTAACATGGATATTTGGACTCCTGACCCAACCGCAGCACCTGCAGTATTCAGAATTAAATTAGTTGATTTTGGTGCAGACGGAGTTTTTGGCGGCGGTGATGATACAGAGCATGAAATTACATTATCCGCAAGTACAACACCCGGAATAACCACCGGTAATTGGGTAAGTCTTAAAATTCCTTTTACTCTCTTTACAGGCTTAATCAATAGAGGTCATTTAGCACAATTGATTATTTCAGGTGATCCAAACACTGTATATGTAGATAATGTGTATTTCTCTATTGGCGGCGGCGGCGGAACTCCTACAGTACCAACAGTAGCAGCTCCTACACCTAATGTACCGTCTTCAAACGCAATTTCTCTATTTAGCAACGCTTATACTAATGTACCCGTTGACACTTGGTCAGCTTCATGGGATCAAGCAGATGTTGCAGATGTTCAAATTGCAGGAAACGACACCAAATTATATACAAACTTAGTTTTTGCAGGTATTGAGTTTATCACACAAACAGTTAATGCAACTGCTATGACTCATTTCCACATGGATATTTGGACTCCGGATGCAACCTCAACAGGTGTATTTAGAATTAAATTAGTTGATTTTGGTGCTGACGGTGCTTTCGGCGGCGGTGATGATACAGAACATGAACTTACTTTTAATGCATCTTCTACTCCTCCGTTAGTTACAGGTCAATGGGTAAGATTTGATATTCCGTTTACAGCTTTTACCGGATTAGTTAACAGAGGTCATTTAGCCCAGTTAATTATTTCAGGTGACCCTAACACAGTATATGTAGATAATGTTTATTTCCACAATATGCCTACAGATATCAAAGAAATTACAACCGAAATACCTTCTGATTTTTCATTAGGTCAGAATTATCCGAATCCGTTTAATCCGTCAACAGTTATCAACTTTACTTTACCCGAAGCATCAGAAGTAACTTTAAAAGTATATAATATGCTCGGTCAAGAAGTGAAAACACTAATAAATCAATCAATGAGTGCCGGAAAATATGAAGTCACTTTTGATGCCGCCGGTTTACCTTCAGGTAATTATATCTATACCCTGAATACCGGTAGTTCACAATTAGTGAAAAAAATGATGTTGATGAAATAATGAAAATTCACATTTGTACTAAACAAAGTGATTTAATACTTTTTACCAAAAGGTAGTAAAATGAAAAAGTTTAAAACTTTTATATTTGTGCTGATTCTGTTTTTTATATCAAACGGAATTTTATCAGCGCAAAGTAATCCGGTTAATTTTGAAACAGGCGGTTTTGGTGCCACATGGACATGGAATGTTTTTGAGAACGGAGACAATCCACCTGTTCAAATTATTCCTAACCCTGCTCCGGCAGGAGTAAACACATCGGCAACAGTTGCTAAATTTACTGTTAGAGTTGCCGGTGCACCGTGGGCTGGTACAATTACTCAAAATCAGGGTGTATTCACTCTTGATTCAACCAATTGTACTATTAAAATAATGGTTTGGAAATCTGTAATAAGTGATGTAGGTATTAAATTTGAAGCAAATTTAGCCTCAACCGGAGAAATAAAAGTTGCTAATACACTTGTTAATCAATGGGAAGAACTGACATTTGATTTTTCAGGTAGAATTGGAGCACCATCTTCAACCAATATTGACGCTCTTATTGTATTCCCTGACTTTAATGCCAGAACAACCGAACACATAGTGTATTTTGATAATATAACTTTTTCACCAATATTAGCCGGTCCAACTACTCCTACAGTCGCTGCTCCTACACCAACATATCCCTCAGGAAATGTTATATCATTATTCAGTAATGCATATACTAATGTTCTAGTGGATACATGGTCAGCATCATGGGATCAAGCAGATGTTGAAGATGTTTTAATTGCAGGAAACGATACCAAGAAATACACAAATCTTGTTTTTGCAGGTATTGAGTTTACTACTCAGCCGGTTAACGCT
This sequence comes from Ignavibacteriaceae bacterium, assembly GCA_014879635.1. Taxonomy (GTDB): domain Bacteria; phylum Bacteroidota; class Ignavibacteria; order Ignavibacteriales; family Ignavibacteriaceae; genus BA9. The sequence continues at coordinate 27,509 of JACSRR010000207.1, forward strand.
ACTACAATGACTCATTTCCGTATGGATATTTGGACACCCGACCCTACTGCATTACCCGCAGTATTCAGAATCAAATTAGTTGATTTTGGAGCAAACGGCGTATTTGGCGGAGGTGATGATACGGAACATGAACTCATATTTAATGCTTCAACAAATCCTCCGTTAGTTACGGGTAACTGGCTCACCTTTAATATTCCTTTTACCGCTTTTACGGGATTGGTTAATAGAGGTCACCTTGCTCAGATGATAATTTCAGGCGATCCAAACACTGTTTTTGTTGATAATGTATTATTTTATCAAGGTACCGTTGCACCTACAACACCAACTGTGGCTGCTCCGGCTCCGCCGTATCCTGCAGCTCAAGTAATTTCATTATTCAGCAATTCTTATCCAAATGTACTGGTTGATACATGGTCAGCATCATGGGATCAAGCAGATGTTGAAGATGTTTTAATTGCAGGAAACGACACCAAAAAATACACAAATCTTGTTTTTGCAGGAATTGAATTCACAACACAACCTATTAACGCTAGTCCGATGACACATTTCCACATGGATATATGGACCCCGGACCCAACTGCATTACCCGCAGTATTCAGAATTAAATTAGTTGATTTTGGAGCTAATGGTGTTTTTGGCGGAGGTGATGATACAGAACATGAACTTACTTTTAATGCATCTTCTACTCCTCCGTTAGTTACAGGCAATTGGATTGGTTTTGATATTCCTTTTTCTGCTTTTACTGGTTTAGTTAATAGAGGTCATCTTGCTCAATTGATTATTTCAGGCGACCCAAACACAGTATTTGTAGATAATGTTTATTTCCACACGGGAATTGTTCCTGTTGAGTTAACAAGCTTTACTGCTTCTGTGGTTGATGAATCTGTGGTGCTTAATTGGACAACAGCTTCAGAAACAAACAATCAGGGCTTTTCAATTGAAAAAAGTTCGGATAATAGTGAATTTTCACAGGTTCATTTTGTTTCCGGTAACGGTACAACACTTGAAACTTCACTTTATACTTATACTGATAATCAAGTTTTACCCGGTAAATCTTATTACCGCTTAAAACAAATTGATTTTGACGGTACTTTTGCATATTCACCTGTTGTTGAAGTAAATATTGAATTACCCGTTATTTACTCATTAGAGCAAAATTATCCTAATCCGTTCAACCCTTCAACTAAAATTAGTTTTTCGCTGCCCGCAACAAGTGAAGTATCTTTAAAGGTATTTAACATGTTAGGACAAGAGATGGCTACTTTAGTTAGCGGAATGATGAACGCAGGAAAATATGATATCGCGTTTGACGCATCAGATTTTGCTTCAGGAAATTACATTTATGTACTTTCTGCAGGTAGTTTCAAATCTGTTAAAAAAATGATTTTAATCAAGTAATTTTAATCGAATGTTATTTTTGCCGGTGCTTGTTTCTAAGGCACCGGCATTTATATTTTAAATTTTTTAAATACATAGTTTCCCTTAGTCACAACTACAAAATTTCATAAAGAGTATGAGCACACAACAGATTTACATTTTGAACCAAGAGAGTAAAATTACTGATTCACCCGTAAAAGGGGAGTTTGTAAAACTAAATGACGAAACATTCTATAAAATTTCAAATTACGACAGAATGGATCCTTTCTTGGTGAGCATTGTTAGCGCTACCGATCATTGGATGTTTATTTCAAGTAAAGGGGGGCTTACTGCAGGGAGAAAAAACTCCGATAATGCAATTTTTCAATATTCAAACGATGATATTCTTCACGATAATAATGAAATTACGGGGAGTAAAACTATCATTAAAGTTTTGGATAATGAAAAGCTTCATTTATGGGAGCCCTTTTCTGAAAGGTATCGTGGTGTTTACTCAGTCACTAAAAACTTGTATAAAAATACTTCAAGTACCGAAATAATTTTCGAAGAAATTAATCATGACCTTAAACTTAAATTTTATTATAGCTGGACTTTCAGCGAAAAATACGGAATTGTTAAAACTTCAAAAATCTTTAACGAAAATGAAATTAAGAAAGAAATTGAGATCTTAGACGGAATTCAAAACATCCTGCCTTCAGGAGTGTATCAAAAATTACAAACAGAATTCAGTACTTTAATAGACGGATATAAGAAAAATGAAATTATTCATGGCAGTGGCGTAGGATTATTTACGCTCAGTTCAATTCCATCGGATAGAGCTCTACCCGCAGAATCTCTATTGGCAACAACGGCGTGGTCAGCGGGAATAGATGTAGAAAAATATTTACTCAGTTCAAAACAACTTTCAAAATTCAGAGATAATATTCCGGTTGAAGAAGAACTTAATAAAAACGGAATAAGGGGCTCGTTTTTGATTACCTCTAAATTAAATCTAGAGGCACACGGTTCTCAATTTTGGCTGTTCCCCGTTGAAGTTAATCAAAACGCAGGCGATATTGTAAAATTAATTAAAACTAAATCTGATAAAGATGTTTTAATAAGCGTAATAGAAGATATTAAAGAGAGCAAAAAACAATTAATAAGAATTGTGTATCAGTCTGATGGTGCACAGCTTACCGGTAGCAAGTTAAATTCGGCGAGACATTTTTCAAATGTTTTGTTTAATGTAATGCGCGGCGGTATTTTTAGCAATTCTTACATTGTTGAGAAGAAAGATTTTATTTCCTTTGTTAACAAAGCAAACCCTTTTGTTTTAAAAGCTCACAAATTGTTTTTTGAAAAACTTGAGAATGAAATTTCAATAATTGAGTTACAGGAAAAAGTTAAAACTTTAGACGATCCGCATTTTACACGGATTGCACTTGAATATATGCCGCTCACTTTTAGCAGAAGACACGGTGACCCAAGCAGGCCATGGAACACATTCTCAATTGATATAAAAGATGAGTACGGCGAAAAAATCCTTAATTATCAAGGTAATTGGAGAGATATTTTCCAAAATTGGGAAGCACTCAGTTTATCATATCCTAAATATCTAGAATCTATGATTGCCAAGTTTCTTAATAATTCAACGGCTGACGGTTATAACCCTTACAGGGTATTCCGTGATGGTTTTGATTGGGAAGTCCCTGAGCATGATAATCCTTGGGCAAATATTGGTTATTGGGGCGATCATCAAATTATTTATTTATTAAAATTATTGGAGCTTTCAGAAAAATTTAATCCCGGCTCATTAGAAAACTTTTTAGACACTAAACTCTTTACTTTCGCAAATGTACCGTATAGAATTAAATTATACCAAGATATAGTAAAAGACCCGCGAAATACAATAGTGTTTGATGACGAATTAAATTCGCAATTAATTGAGAGCGAGAAATTATTTGGTTCGGATAGTAAATTCTTAAAGAAGAAGGATAATACTTTAGTTCAAGTTAATTTAACAGAAAAACTCTTAATTCACCTTTTAGTTAAGATGTCTAATTTTGTACCCGGCGGCGGAATTTGGATGAATACTCAAAGACCGGAGTGGAACGACGCTAAAAATGCATTAGTAGGTTACGGCGTTTCAATGGTTACCTTGTACTATATCAGACGCTTTGTCAATTTCCTTCAAAAATTATTAAAAGAATCTTCGAGGAAGAATTTTGTTGTTTCGGAAGAGATTAAGACATTCTTCACTGGTGTTACCGGTGCGCTCTCTGAAGCTGTTGCCTCTAAAAACGGGGGAATTGATGACTTTAAAAGGAAAATCATAGTTGATAAATTAGGGGCTGCCGGCTCTGATTTCAGAAGTAAGATTTATCAAAGTGGTTTTTCAAATATTGACAAAGAAATTACTACCGATTCAATTTTGCAATTTTGTGAGCAATGCATCACAATTATCGATAGCACAATTGACGAAAATAAGAGGGAAGACGGGTTATACCATTCTTACAATGTTTTGAGGATTTCGGATAATAAACTTGGAATCTCCAATCTATACGAAATGCTTGAGGGGCAGGTAGCAGTTTTAAGTTCCGGTTATTTAACTACCGAAGACGCATTAAAATTATTACGAGCCTTAAAGGAAAGCAAACTCTATAGACAAGACCAAAATAGTTATATGCTTTATCCAAACAAAAAGTTACCCTCTTTTATGGAGAAAAATCTAATTTCCGAAGATTTAGTCAAAAAGTCAAAACTATTCAACTATTTGATTTCTGAGGGGAATAAAAAGATAATTTACCGTGATATAAATGGCGGTATTCATTTCCAAAGCGATATAATTAATTCCGAAGAGCTAAAAAACAAATTAGACTCTTTAAGTGACCCTAAGCTTAAAAAATATGCCGAAGAAGAACTATCGCTCATAATGGAAATTCACGAAAAAACTTTCTGCCACAGTGAATTTACGGGCAGGGCTACAACTTTCTTCAAATATGAGGGTTTGGGTTCTATTTATTGGCACATGGTTTCTAAACTGCTTGTAGCCGTTGGCGAAGCTTATATCAAAGCTTTTTCAGAAAAATCAACAGAGGAACAATTAACCACACTAAAAAGTATCTACTATGATATAAAAGACGGAATTGGTGCCGGAAAACAACCCGCCGAATTTGGTGCTTTCCCTACTGACCCTTATTCTCATACGCCTATTTTCTCGGGAGTTCAACAACCGGGTATGACCGGTCAGGTTAAAGAGGATTTAATTGCACGGTTTAAAGAATCAGGTGTTAGAGTAGAACACGGTAAGATATTAATTTCGCCATCTCTTTTAGATAAAGAAGAGTTTTTGGCGGAAGATGAAATTTTTGAATACTTAGATGTGCAAGGAAATGAAAGGCAAATCTTGTGTAAAAAAGGCTCATTAGCCTTTACACTTTGTCAAGTGCCTGTTATTTTCCGGTTTTCAAACTCAAACGGTATATCGGTTCAAAAAGTATCCGGTGAAATACTTAAAATTGACGGACTTGAACTAAACGAAGAACTGTGTAACTCCATATTCTTGCGTAACGGTAATATTCTAAGTGTGGAAGTTGAAATTACTCCTCAATTAATTACCTAAAAGCAGAGTGAACTAAACAGTATTCGAATTAAATTTTGCCGTAAAAATTAAGATTTCTTGTTTTTGATAAGTAAATCTAAAGTCAGCTTATCGGGTATTCCGGCAAAGTATTTTTTTAGGACTTCTTCAAAAACGCGGCTTTTATTATTTACCTGACCGAAAAGAGTCATACAGGATTTGAGTTTAAGGGAATCTATTACACCAAAGATTTCAACAGGGTTACTTTGATTTAACGATAAGAGTAATTCTGAAATCTCTATTAATCTGATTCCCAATATATTGTGATTTAAGAATTCTTCAGCTTCTTCAATATTTGCTATACCGTAATGAACAGCATAGTGACTGTTCCCGAGCCCTTTAAGTTGAGGGAAAATGTACCACATCCAATGACCGGTTTTCTTTCCGTGACTAATCTCGTCAAAAGCCTTTTTGTAATCACTATTTTGAGCGTCAAGAAAGCGCTGTAGGTTATACTTCATTAATATAAACTTTATTAATTTTGAAACGAAATTAATATATTTCATTCGTATTGAAAAATGGAGTCCAATTTCTGAAACTTTTTGATTGTCTTGTCCTAAATATGGTTGTCACTAATTTAGTGAATAAAAAATATAAATGATTAAGTGAAGTCAAAATCTCATAGGGATTGTTAAATGCTGTATTGTGATATATTAGAAAAATTCTATTGATTGTCCCGTTAATTACAACTCACCTCAATCCCGATTGGGTCGGAATGGGAATCAGGGCAGTTTCCCCTCTGCGTGCACTTTGCTTAATAAAATAATATATCTAGAAATACCAAAATGTTTTTTGACGCCGGAGGTGTCACATGAAAAAGTAGTTGACAAAATTAGTGGGTAGTTCGCTACGCTTGCAGTGGATAGTGGGTAGAAAAACGCAGTTGATAGTTCTCCCGATCCCGACTCTTGTCGGGATTGTCGGGATCGCTGGCAGCAAAAATTCTTTTTTAAAAAAACACCGGTGGCTTAAATTTAAGATAATTTGCCAAACAGAGAACACACAGGGGAAAAGTGAAAAACACAAATTTATTTTTGACGCCGGAGGTGTCACATATTTGTAGTATAAAAGAAATTTAGAATTGTTCGACCCCGGAGGCGGTCGCATATAATTAGAAAAATTGTTTAGTGGGCTGTCAAAGTTAGTGGGTAGATGCGAAACGCAGTTGGGGAAGTTCGGAGTTCGGAGTTCGAGGTTAAAATAACTCTGTGCTCTCTGCGTGCTCTGCGGTTGATAAATTAGTGGGCTGTCAAAGTTAGTGGGTAGTTCGCTACGCTTGCAGTGGGTAGTGGATAGGAATTTAACCCTGAACCTCGAACCCCCGCACTCCGAACTTTTTTCTGTGTTCTCAGAGGTTAAAAAAGTTTGCGGGTAGCGGATAGAAAAATAGAGTTAAACAAAAATTGGGTAATTATTTAAGAAGATTTTGTTTTTACACGCTTAAAATATAAATTTGTTGTTCATATTTAGGAGAATTTTGAGAAATGGCTAAACAACAAACCTTTGCCGATAAAGCAAAAGCCAAGAAAAAAGATACTCATGTTACCGTAAAAGTAGTTAAAGCTGTTAAATCAGATAAAGGGACTTTTAAGTTTAACGAAAAATTAGTTAGACTCGAAGATATTAGCAAGGTAACTGATATTAAGTAGTAATTAAAGCGGTGTATTACCGCTTTTTTTATTTTAAAAAATGAGTTTTCAATATGACACACAAAAGCGCTTATTATTGGATAGAGCTTTTAGGAATGCACAAGCACCCTGAAGGCGGCTATTATAAAGAAACCTACCGGTCAGGTGACATTATTTCTGATCTTCCCGGTAGATACGGTGGTGAAAAAAGAAATTTTTCGACCTGTATTTATTTTCTTTTAGAGGGAAATGATTTTTCATCCTTTCACAGATTAAAAAGTGACGAAATTTGGCATTTTTACGATGGATCTCCTTTAATTCTCTATATAATTGACGAAACGGGAGAATTACATAAACACAGAATCGGAAATGACCCTTCAACGGGTGCTTACCCGCAATTTGTGATTCCCAAAAATGTTTGGTTTGCCGCAGAGGTTGAAGAAAAATCAGAATATACTCTTTTTGGTTGCACTGTTTCACCCGGCTTTGATTTCCTTGATTTCGAGCTTGCAAATCAGGATGAACTTTACGCTAAATACTCTTATCCCGAGGTTAAAAGATTAACCCGTTAATTAAAATTTAAGAAATAGAGGCTAAAATGGAATACAGAATTGAAACCGATACCATGGGCGAAGTTAAAGTACCTTCTGATAAATATTATGGTGCTCAAACAGGCAGGTCTTTAATGAATTTTAAAATCGGCGGTGAAAAGATGCCCCCCGAACTTATAAGAGCCTTCGGAATTTTGAAAAAAGCGGCTGCGCTTACAAATTTTGAACTTGGTATATTAAGCGAAGAAAAAGCAAATTTAATTTCACAAGCTGCTGATGAGGTTATTTCCGGTAAACTGATTGACCATTTTCCGTTAGTTGTGTGGCAAACCGGCAGCGGTACCCAAACTAATATGAATGTTAACGAAGTTATTTCGAATCGTGCTATTGAGATAGCCGGCGGTGTTATAGGCAGTAAAAAACCTGTTCACCCAAACGATGATGTTAACAAAGCTCAATCATCTAACGATACTTTCCCTACCGCCATGCACATTGCCGCTGTTGAAGAAGTTTATGGTAATTTAATTCCCATGGTTACAAAATTAAGAGATGCACTTGCTGCTAAATCAGTGGAATTTAAAGATATTATAAAAATTGGCAGAACTCATTTAATGGATGCAACCCCGCTTACATTAGGACAAGAGTTTAGCGGCTATGTTCAGATGTTATCAAACGGTTTGGATAGAATTAATTCTGCACTCCCGAGAATTTGTCAATTAGCCTTGGGCGGCACGGCAGTAGGTACGGGGTTAAATACTCATCCGGAATTTGCAGTAAAGTCAGCTGCTAAAATTGCTGAGTTAACAGGTAAACCTTTCGTAACTGCTCCTAACAAGTTTGAAGCTTTAGCAGGTCACGATGCATTGGTTGAATTTCACGGTGTATTAAAAACTTTGGCTGCATCTCTTATGAAAATTGCTAACGATATTAGATGGTTAGGGTCAGGTCCACGATGCGGTATTGCCGAATTAAATTTACCCGAAAATGAGCCCGGTAGTTCAATAATGCCTGGAAAAGTAAACCCTACTCAATCTGAAGCCCTTACTATGGTTTGTGCCCAAGTATTCGGGAATGATGTTGCCGTTAACATTGGCGGTGCTTCCGGAAATTTTGAGCTTAATGTCTTTAAACCCGTTATTATCTACAATGTACTTCAATCAATTAAGTTAATTGCAGACGGTTGCGACAGCTTTACCGAGCATTGTGTTGCAGGAATTGAAGCAAATGTAGTAAATATTGATAAACACTTAGAAAATTCATTAATGTTGGTAACGGCGTTAAACCCTCACATCGGATACGATAATGCCGCTAAAATTGCCAAGAAAGCTCATAAAGAAAACAAAACTCTGAAGCAAACCGCAATTGAACTGGGTCTTTTAACAAGCGAAAAATTTGACGAGGTTGTAAAACCCGGAGATATGATTTCGGCAAAATTATGAGAAAATTGCTTTTTATATTCACTTTCCTTTTTCTCTCTTTATTTGCTTTATCTTGTGAAGATGGCGAAAGAAGAGGCGAAGGTACTGTAATTTATATGGATTTAGAAGGTGGTTTTTACGGAATACGGGATATTTCGGGTAGGAACTTGTACCCAGTAAATCTACCTAAAGAATATCAAGTAGATGGCTTGTATATTTCTTATGATTATAAAGAAGTGGAGGTTTTCACAATTGCTCAGTGGGGGCAACCTGTTGAGATTGTTAATATTAGTAAATCAGTAAGAAAAGGATTGTAAATTAGTTTAACCGGCTATTCTACAAATATAGTTCAGTTCCACAACAAAACAGCGATGGTTAAACTAACTTATGCCTTACTTCATTTTATCAAAATAAATCAAATCTAACTATCACAATATTTATGAAGAACCCTGTCGCTAATACCGTAAATTAGCGACAGAGAACTCATAAATTAGAATTACAAAAAATGCTTAAAAACCCATCGATAAAAATAGAGTATCTTTATAGCTATCTGTATTTCTTTGTACCGGTAGTGTTGCTTATACTTTTCGGATTTTTGGTGTTTAATATAGATTTTTCTTTTCTTGTTGCATTTATGCCCGATGATGCGTTTTACTACCAACAAATAGCATATAATTTTAACAGGGGTTTGGGATTCTCATTTGACGGATTAAATCAAACAAACGGCTACCAACCTATTTGGATGTATATACTTACCGGCATTTACGCAATTTTTGATTTTCCGAAAGAAATGATGATTAGAATAACTCTGTTTATTCAGTTGATAATAATCGTTTTAACCCTCTATTTTTTTTACGACACCTTGAAGCAAATAATAAATAATTCTGTGGTGCGTTACTCTGCATTCAGCATACTGTTCTTTCTATTGTTCTTCAGGTCACTTGGCGGAATGGATACGGCAATACTTATACTTTTTTACGCTATCCTTCTAAAATTATTTATAAACAGGAAAAAATTTGCTGAATTAACATACACCATCTTGGCGGCGGTTTTAACTGGAGTTATAATATTAACCAGATTAGATCAAGCTCCGTTGGCTCTTATTATTCCGTTATTACTTTTTGAGAGAAAAGATAAGTTCAAGGTAAATACAAAATCGCTAATGATATATTGGGGAATTTCGGGTGCAATAATTGCACCTTATTTAGCCGGGAACTTGCTGCAATGGGGTCATTTAATGCCAGTTTCTGTGTGGATAAAATCAAGTTTCCCTAATATAATTTTACATTCTACCACATTTAAAGCAATGAGTGAAAACATAACGGTTGTTTTGAGTGCTGTACTAATTTTGATTTACCCCGTCTGGCTTCTGATTGCAAAAATTATAAATTACACTCCGGAAAGCCCGGCTCTGAGAAAGTTTACAATTTTAATCTGGGTAACAGTAATAATCCACTTTTTCCATCTTATTCTGTTCCTTACTTTTGGATTTGCACCTTGGCATATTTCAATGTATCTATTTGCAATTAGTTTAATAATAATTGAGCCGGTACACTATTTCCTAAAAAGCAAAAAATTTGTGTACATTACCGTAATAGCCTTAATAACGATTAATCTTTATAGTGGTTATAAATTTTGGAACAAATATTATGAAGCTCCTTTAGGCAAATGGGGCGTTATTAATTACACAATAGCACAACATCAAAATAAAACACTCCCGGAAGATGCAAGGGTTTTTTATTCCGATTGCGGTGTTTTTGGTTTCTTCTCTGAGAGAAATACAATTAATGCAGATGGTTTAGTTAATAATTATGAGTACCAAACAGTATTAAAAGAACAGAGGTTAAAAGAATACCTAATAAAAAACAAAATTTCCCATATACTGCTTGAATTAAGTGATAATTTCGTTTTTGAAGAAATTGGAAGAGAACATCAAGCATCATTTCGTTTTTTTTCACACAAATATCAGGTTTTAAGCGATGAGTTTACAATTTACCTTAAAGACTTGCTCTATTTATCTTCGCCGAGGTATGATAATGAAATTATTTCTCGATACCTGATATTTAAGGTTAATTTGGGAGAATAGACTAATTAGAAGTAAAACGATTATCAGGCAGTGGTTATCTCGAAAAGTTGAAAGAGTTGAAAAAATACCGTAAATTACTTTCGGTTGATAAATATGCGGAAAATTCTCTTCATACTCAAAAGTTAGAATCAGAACATTCCGCATAAAAAAAGTTTATTAATAAATCACATCCGTACCGGAGGGTTCAGATTGATGAATTTTCCAAAATTCGTCTGCAATTGAAGTGGGGTTATATTTCGGATCATTTTGACTTACATACCCGCAAACAGTAACCGACCCAACTTTTACCTGTGTACCTTTAAGCGCTGTTGCAAGAGATTGAGTTAAGTTTTTAATTCCGGCTTTTCCTAAAGAGAGAGCCCCATAATCCGGGTTTGGAAACATAGAAAATCCGCCGCCGGTTAAGAGAATTGACCCCCCGTGAGTTCTCATTCCGGGTAAAACTGCTCTTACGGCAACAATAGCGCCAGCAACATTAACTTTAAAACTATTCACGATATCATCATAATTTTGCTCTAAAATATTTGCTCTTTGTAGAATAGCAGCGTTGTAGAGCAACACAGTTGATGTAACCCCACTCTGTTTGTGAATAGAATCAATTGCCGAAATCAATTCCTTTTCATTGCCGGCATCTGCTTGAGCAATGTAAGAATCAATTCTCAACCCTTCAAAACCTGAGCGATAATATTTTAAGGCATCCAAATTTCTGGCAATCATACCAATTTTAAAACCGTCTTGAGCAAAGCGGTTAGCTACACCGGAACTTATACCGTTTCCCATACCTACAATAGTTATAAGTTTATGTGACATTTAATAAACACCTATTTTTTATGAAAATGTTTCCCGAAGAATTTCAAGCTATTAGCCAATGCATCGTTTGCTGCATTGTGGTCATAATCAGGATTACTTGGGTTTGCGAAAGCATGAACTGCGTCATATAATAAAATTTGTACAGATTTTCCCAGTTCATTCATTTTAGACTCAAAATCTGAGGCAATCTGAGGAGTTATCCAGCCATCTTTTTCGGCAATAATACCCAGAACGGGAGCCGAAATTTTAGACAATTTTGCGGGGTCATTTTCTGGCATACCGTAATAAAACACACACGCCTTCACTTTAGATTCACCTAAAATTGCGGTTTGAATAGCCCACCCGCCTCCAAAACACCAGCCAACCACGGCAACTTCACCGTCATCACCCGTATAATTAAGTGCAGCAACTATGGTTTCGGTTGCTAAAGCAGGGTTAACTTCTTTAATATAAGTTGAAGCTTCTTGCTGAGTTGAAGCAATTTTTCCTTCATAGAGGTCTAATGCAATTAGATTCACTCCTTCAAGATGTAAAGCAAAATTGTCTGTTTCTTTTTTAATATGATCATTTAACCCCCACCACTCGTGAATAACAAAGAGATATTTATTTGATGGAGTAGCCGAAGGTACAAGGTACATTTGGGCGGTAAAACTGTTGTTAACCTTTAAAGGAACCATTGAACCCTTAAAATCAGTATAATCAGCCGAAAGCGGATTTTTGTGGGCTTCTACAAAATTTTCATCACCGGCAAATTTTGCCATTTTATCTTCACTGCAGCTATCTTCTTCGGCAGGGCAACATGATTCGGTTGACTGTGCAGAGACTAAAACTGCAAAAAAGAGAAAAATTAAAGCAAAATATTTCATAAATACTCCATGTTTTTTATTGGCAAGCCAATCACAAATTTAAATAAAATGTATCTTCTTACAAATTGAGAAATTCTTTCAGTTCTTTGTATAGAGATCTGCTAACGGGAAGAAATTCGCCGGTGCTCAATTTAATTCTATACTTATCCTTTTCAAACAATTCTAAGCCTGTAATAAATTCCAAATTAACGATATATGAACGGTGAATCTGAATAAATTCCTTTCCATTTAGATTTTCGGAGTAGTAAGAAATTTTTCCCTTTTTAATAAACTTCCCGCCTTTTGTTCGTAAATAAATATAGTCATCAGCGGCTTCAACATAAATTAAATCGCCTACCGGAATAATCAAAATGTTGTTCTTATCTTTAACCGCAATTCTGGTAATAGGCTCTGATTTATTTAAAAGCGTTCCTGATGAGTTTTTGTTGTGAGCAGGTTCGGAAAGTTTTAACCTGATTTTCTGAACAAGTTTATCAAATCTCTCATCAGAAACAGGCTTTAAAAGATAATCGAAAGCATTTTGTTCAAAAGCTTTAATAGCAAAATTATCGTGTGCCGTAACAAACACAACTTCCGGTAAGTGGTCTAAGAGTTCTAAAACTTCAAATCCGTTTAATTTGGGCATTGAAATGTCTAAAAACAGGAGTTCAGGCTTCAGTTCATTAACTAATTTTACGGCTTCAAATCCATTTTGAGCAACTGCAATAACTTCAAATCCTTCGTACATCAAGATAAGTTTTTTGATTAAACCCGAGCCTAAAGGTTCATCATCGGCAATTATACATTTAATTACTTTCATTGTAATGCGGGTAAAGTTAATTCTACAACGAATAAATTATTATACTCTGAGATCTTAACGAGATTAACATTGTTATAATGAAGTTTTAACCTCTCTTTAACATTCTTTAACCCTACTCCGTCCTTTTTTTTCATTTTGGTAAAATCCTCGTAATTGTTTTCAATACTGATTAATATCATGTCACTGTAATTTTTGATTCTAAAGTTAATATTAACAGTTTCCGAAGTGTTTTCGACACCGTGTTTAATACAATTTTCAATTAACGGTTGAATAATTAGGGGAGGTACCTTAAAATCGGAAGAGAAGGGCTCAAAAAATTCGTTATAATTTATTCTACTCCCAAATCTAATTGATTCAATTTCAATGTATTTCCTCACATTTTCGATCTCATCATTAAGACTAACAAAATCATTTTTCCCTGCCGTAAGAGAAAAGCGAATATAATCTGCGAGCAAGATAATCATAGATTTAGCTCTACCGGGGTCTAAAGCTGTTAAGGCGGAGACCGAATTAAGCGAATTAAAGATAAAGTGGGGGTTAATCTGAAGTTTTAACGAATTAAGTTGAGCCTTTGTAAGCTCATTAATCAACTCTGCTTCGCTTTTCATTTTAATTGCGTAATCTTCGTAAAAAGAGGTCAGAGTCATCGAAAAAATTGCCATAAAGTAGAGAAGAACGCCCGAAAGTAACCGGAAATAAAATAAAGCTGGATGACCTTCGTAAGTTTTATACGGTAAAAGGAAATGTGATCATGACGCATAAAGAAGAAAATCTGATCATTTATGGTGATGATGCATTTTTTGATAAGCGGAGGAGCATCGCAAAAGTATTTACAAATGCATGGCTTACCAAAGTAACCGATGAAGGCGATACCCTGTTTATGTCGGCTGACACCTTAGTCTCGATCGATAGTGAAGACCCAGCCAAAAAAAGATTACTGGCCTATAAAAATGTAAAGATCTTCAAAAAAGATATTCAAGGTTTGGCAGACTCGCTGGAGTACCGCCAGGCAGATTCCATTATGTTTTTGTATAAAGCACCTGCGCTATGGACTGCCGGAAACCAAATGACTGCAGATACCATCAGTATGTTGATTGAAAATAATACCATCAGTAAGATATTTTTAACCGTCAATGCATTTGTCATCTCAACGGATACACTTAAAAATTTCAACCAGATAAAAGGCAGAAAAATGACTGCACTTTTTAGAAAAAATCAGCTGCACCAGGTAAATGTGGAAGGTAATGGAGAGAGCATCTATTTTGCGCTGGAAGATAAGACAAGTCTGCTGATGGGGATGAATAAAATAATTTGTAGTAACATCATCATCCGCTTTAAGG
>JACSRR010000020.1 GCA_014879635.1 Ignavibacteriaceae bacterium
AAAAATATTTATCGTAAATGTAACTTTTTCAAAAAGAAAATATAAAATCCATAAGAAAAAGTGAAGATTAAAATATTAGAAAAATCAAAAATTGAATAGATGAATTAAAAGGATTAACAAAAATCTTAACGAAAACTCATGGATGAAGAGGGAAAATTCAATATATTATAATAGTATAGTTTGAAATATATTGAAGAGAAGTAAAATACAATCACAATATGAATCACACACAAAGTCAAATTAATCAAAATTGAGCATTAGTCTAATAATTTCAACCTAAAATAAAATATTAATCAAGTTAGTTAAACTTAATTAGGTATATAGAGTGAAAGAACAACAACTAAGCGAATTAATAAATGAGCTTGTAAATCGTTCAGAAGAGAGTGAATGGGTAGAGTATAAGCTCAATTTTCATTCTAAAGAAGAAATTGGAGAACAGTTATCAGCCCTTTCGAATGGAGCATGCCTCCACAATCAACCATTCGGATACTTGGTATTTGGTGTAGAAGATAGGACTCATCTAATCAAAGGCACCAAATTTAAAGCTAAATCACATAAAGTGGGTGAAGAACCTTTAGAGCATTGGTTAATTCAACGACTTAGTCCTAAAATCGATTTTATAATTCACGAGTTTGATTATGATTCTGAGCGGCATATTTCAATCTTTAAAATTCCTGCTGCCAAAAATATTCCTGTTGAGTTTATTCATAGGGCATATATCCGTGTTAACTCAATTACCCGAAATCTTAGCGAGTTTCCGGAAAAACAGGCAAAAATTTGGAAAAAAGACGCACTTCCTTTTGAAAGAGAAATTGCGAAGGATAATCTCACAGCAGTAGACATTACAAAGTACCTAAGCACAGAAGCTTACTTTGATTTGATGAAGTTACCTTATCCGTCCTCTCAAGAAGGTGTAATTAATAAATTTATTGAGGAAGGATTGATTGTAAAAAGCGAGGGCTATGCAATTACCAAATTGAGTGCATTGCTTTTTGCTAAGCAATTAAAAGATTTTGAATCTCTTGAAAGAAAATCAATTAGAGTGATAGTTTATAAAGGTAAAAGTAAAGTTGAAACCGTTAGAGAACAATTATTCGCTAAAGGTTATGCATTAGGATTTGAAGGTTTAGTTGATTGGATTAACAGCCAGTTGCCTGCCAATGAGGAAATCGGGAAGGCATTAAGAAAAGAAACTACTATGTACCCTGAAATTGCTATCAGAGAGTTGGTTGCTAATGCGCTTATTCATCAGGATTTTACAGAAAAAGGTTTTCCAATGGTGGAAATCTTTACTGACCGAATTGAAATTTCTTATCCCGGAACACCATTGGTTACTCCGGAAAGATTTATTGATGCATATATTTCCAGAAATGAAAAATTAGCCGATTTGATGCGTAGAATGGGCTTTTGTGAAGAAAAAGGAAGCGGTTTAGATAAGGTGATTTTTTATAATGAATTATATCAACTGCCTCCTATCAATGTAATTGTTGCGGAGTGTAGAATCAGAGTAACAATGTATCAATACAAACCGCTAAACGAACTTGATAAGAAAGAAAAAATCAGAGCTTGCTATCAACATGCTTGTCTTAAATATGTATCTAACGAAAAAATGACTAATCAAAGCTTAAGAGAGCGATTCAAAATTGAAGATAGAAACTATTCCACTGCTTCAAGAATAATTAGGGATGCACTTGCAGAAAAAGTAATAAAAGAGGATGACCCTGAAAGTAGATCAAAAAAATATGCTGGTTACATTCCTTACTGGGCTTAATTTTCCACAAGATCTTATGTGACAGAAAGGGAGCGCAAGTGCTTTAAACCCTTAAAAAAAAGCAAAATCTTATGTGACGGTTATGTGATAGAAAGGGGGTGCAAGCGCCTTAACTCCATAAAAAACAATAAA
>JACSRR010000170.1 GCA_014879635.1 Ignavibacteriaceae bacterium
TCCGTCGTCGGCAGCGTCAGATGTGTATAAGAGACAGTTATAAACAGTTATACAAAGAATCTGTTTTAAATCCAGAAAAGTTTTGGGGTGAAGTTGCCGATGAACTCAGGTGGTTTAAACATTGGAACATAATGAGGCAAGGTACTCAGTTTGAAAGTAAATGGTTTTCAGGTGCTAAAACAAATATGAGTTTTAATTGTTTAGACAGGCATCTTGAAACTTGGAAAAAAAATAAAGCTGCATTTCTATGGGAAGGTGAAAACGGTGATAAAAGAGTTTTAACTTATCAAATTTTATATGATGAAGTAAATAAGTTTGCTAATGTTCTAAAAAATATGGGCATTAAAAAAGGAGACCGTGTAATCATCTATATGGGGATGGTTCCCGAAACTGCAATAGCTCTTTTAGCTTGTGCAAGAATTGGTGCTATTCATACAGTTGTATTTGCCGGCTATAGTTCAGAGGCTCTTAAAGACAGAATTTTGGATAGCAATGCAAAATTAGTAATTGCATGCGATTTAGCTGTAAGAAGAGGAACAGAAATATATTTAAAACCTGCGGTTGATTCAGCCGTTGAACATTGCCCATCGGTTA
This sequence comes from Ignavibacteriaceae bacterium, assembly GCA_014879635.1. Classification (GTDB taxonomy): domain Bacteria; phylum Bacteroidota; class Ignavibacteria; order Ignavibacteriales; family Ignavibacteriaceae; genus BA9. The sequence goes on from JACSRR010000170.1 coordinate 595, forward strand.
AAAATGTGATTGTTTATAAAAGGTTTACCGATTCGAAAGCATCAATGACTCCCGGCAGGGATCATTGGTGGCATGAATTAATGAACAATGCACCTGATTATTGCCCCCCCGAAAAATTAGATTCCGAACACCCACTTTTTTTACTCTACACAAGCGGTACAACAGGCAGACCCAAAGGAATATTACACACAACTGCCGGGTACATGATTGCCGTTTATAACAGCTTTAAAACTGCTTTTAATCCCAATGATTCTGATGTTTATTGGTGTACGGCTGATATTGGATGGAGTACCGGGCACTCTTACGGAATTTATGCCCCACTATTAAACGGTGTTACTTCGGTTATGTACGAAGGGGCTCCCGGTTACCCTGACCCCGGTAGATATTGGGAAATTGTTGATAAATACAAAATTTCTATTATTTACACTCTTCCTACTACAGTAAGAACTTCTATGAAACAAGGGGAACAGTGGGTCCTCAAATACAATCTTGATTCTCTCAAGCTCATTGTTTTAGGCGGAGAACCTATTAATCCAAATGTTTGGACATGGGTTTTCAAAGTGATAGGGAAGGAAAATTGTCCTGTAATTGATTCTTGGTGGCAAACCGAAACCGGTTCTATTATGTTAGCTCCCATTCCCGGAGTTACTCCGTTAAAACCGGGTTCATGTGCATTTCCTATGCCTGGCGTATTGGCTGATGTGGTAGATATTCACGGTAAACCTGTAAAACCGGGACAAGCTGGCTATTTAGTATTAAAAGATTCTTGGCCCTCTATGGCTCGTACAATTTTCGGAAGTAAATCACGATATAAAAAAGAATATTGGGAAGAATTTAAAGGTGATTATTATACCGGTGACGGTGCTAAAAAAGATAAAGACGGCTACTTCTGGATTCTTGGCAGGGTTGACGATGTTATTACCGTTTCCGGAAATAGACTTGGTACTACTGAAATTGAAAATGCTCTCTCTTCTCATAATGCAGTGGCAGAAGCTGCAGTTGTTTCTAAACCAAGCGAGTCAAAAGGTGCGGCAATTATTGCATTTATCACTCTTAAACCGGGCTTTCAAGGTTCTTTGCTGTTAAAGGAAGAATTAAGAAATCATGTTTTAAGTGAAATAGGACATATTGCCCGTCCCGATGAAGTGCGTTTTACCGAAGCTCTCCCTAAAACTAGAAACGGAAAAATTGTTAGAAGATTGCTAAGAGAAATTGCCTCCGGTTTTGACCCGGAAAGCGATGAATCAAACATTGAAGATTGGAGCGTTGTAGAAAAACTGAGAGAAATGCACGATGAAATTGAAAACTAATTTATAGCTATTATTTTAACTTAATAGTTATAATTTATTAACAGTTCTATTATAAATCCGGTTTTTTATTACTCTATATTTGCAGTGCAAACCATGCTGAGTTATAAATAAATAACTTACTGCTTTCAAGTGTCAAACTTCTACTTAAAAGCTATGTGATGTTTAATAAATATTCCAAGTAATTTTCGTTGTTTATAACAGTAAGAGGTTCACTTTTATAGTTCTCTACCCATTTATTTGGTAGTTTGACTTTTTTCTTTGAGTTATATTTAATTTCTACGGGAAATAAAACACCGTTTTCAATTCTAATGATATCTATTTCCTGCCCTGCATAAGTTCTCCAAAAGTAAAACTGGTTAAACATCCTTCTGTTTTCGTTATTTTTAATTAATTCTGTCACAATAAAGTTTTCGAAAAGTTGACCGGCATCATTTCTATTCTTTAGTGACTGAAACTGTGAAATAACTCCGTTTCTTATTCCGTTGTCAATAAAATAATACTTGTTCTTTGATGTTATTTCACTTCTTAAATTGGCTGAGTATGGCGTAATTTTCTTTAATATAAACGACTTTTCAAGCAAATCAATATACGACGAAACAGTTTTAACATCAATTCCCAAACTAATAGATAGTTCATTAAAAGAAACTTCGTTGCCAATTCGAAAAGCTAATAATTTAAGCAGGTCTAAAATTTTGTTAGACCCTCTTAACCCACCAAAAGCTAAAATGTCTTTTAAAATATAAGAGCCGGTAATTTCAGTAATAACTTCAACTTTATCCATAATTGAATTGCTTAGAACAACTTCAGGGTAAGACCCGAATATCAAAAATTCATCCAATCTTCTTTTAAGCTCACCTGTGTTATAAACTTGTTTTAATTCTTCTTGTGAAAAAGGTAAAAGAGTTAAAGTTTTTTTCCGCCCGGTTAACGGCTCTCTTCCGGTAGATTGCTCAATTGTAAATGAGGATGAACCGGTAATAACAACTGAAATATCCGGAATATTATCAACTATCAATTTAAGAGCCTGACCAATATTTTTAATCTCATGGGCTTCATCAATTGCATAAATAGAATATCCTTCAAGATGAGGAGATATTTTATTTAGTGTTCGTGAATTTAAGATCTCTTGAATAAACACATCATCACCGGTATTTATGAGGTATTTTTCACCGGAGTTTTTGAGTATATTATTCATTAGAGTAGTCTTACCGGTTCTTCTGGGACCATAAATAACCAAAACCTTGTTTTTTTTTAGAATTGCTGATTTCTCCGCCTTTCTTAATAATAACTCAGTCATTTTGAATTCGTATCCTGTTATTCTAAAAATTTGGAATTGTAATCAGTATATTAATAATTTTTTTGGGAATTATTTTCCTCGTTTTAATACAAATTTAAGGAATGCTACTCCATAAATTAATGCAAATTTATGGAGTATAATTCCATAAATTAATACAATTTTGTGGGTTAAGAGAAATGTAGCGACTAAATAGAAGGTTAAGAAAGTAAAATTAATAAATACTTTACAAACTCTAGTTCTAATTATTTCTACTTTTTTAATTGTGCTCTTACTTGGGTTAAGAGACTGGCAGCACCCGGAAATTGAGGATCAACCGAAACACACTGGCTCAAATACATCTCGGCGGACTTAAAATCGCCCTTAGTGATATAAACACCAGATAAATTGTACAAAGTTTGAGGGTCTCTACTGTTTAACGAAACACTCTGAATTAAATGTTTTTCGGCAACAGTAATTCTGCTTTTAGATAGATCGATAATTCCCAACCATTTAGTATTATAAGCTGTAGGTTCAAAAAGCATACTCTGATATAATAATGAATAAGCTAAATCATACTCTTCTACTTTCATTAGCTCATAAGAGGAAATCTCTGTAAATCCTTTAATATATGGATATTGACTTATTAATACAGAATATTGTTTAGTGTAAGCAGGGTAATTATTTTCTGCAAAAAAACGGGCTGCCAATTGAGCGTGAGCTTTATCCCAATTTATTTTACCGGTAACAACTTGAAAAGCAAGTGAATCAACCAAATTATTTAATGGTGGATTAAACCGGGTACCTTGCTCTTTAGAGAAGGGCCATTGACTTTTAATTAACCCAATTCTTTGATCTGCAATTACAGAATCTAAAGTGGAAAACGGAAAATCGAAAGGATTAATATTTTTATTAACCAAACCGTTAATGAGATTTGACTTTAAGATGTTTTCAAAAAAGAGGTCAGAAATTAATTGATACCCGGATAAAACGGGGTGTAGATGATCGGTCATTAGCTCATCCCCCGTTATTCCGTATTTACTTTGAGAATTAAATGCTGAATCGATATCAATAACAGAAACATTAAAACTTTTACCCATTCTTTTAATAATTTCATTAAATTCTGAGGGAGCTCTGAACTTCAATTCGTCTCTATCTTTAGCTTCAATAAATAATTTAAGAGCTGCCAAAGAGTCACCGTCAGCTAATTTATCCTGAGCGGAGTTAAAAACTTCCAAACCTTTTTCACCGGGAACAAACGGCTCTAAATCCCTGATATTTGCAGGGAGAGTGCTAATAATGACGGGAATGTTTTGTTTAGTGATTTCGCTTAAAATATATTTTAAATTTTCTTCAAATTGATTTACACCCGATTTGTAGATTTCTGAATCAAGCGGGATAAGCTGACCTTTTGAAAGTCTTTCCATTAATCCTCCTGTTTCTTGCGAGCTTTGAGGAGTTTCGGGAGAGTAAAACATAGATACAAAATTTTGAAGTAATTTATATATTTTAAAGTTTGCAAAAAAGCGATTTAACCCTGTGGCGATGTTTCCTTTTTCGTTAGAGGCAGCCCCCATAGCACCGTAAAACTCGTTATGTCCGGTATAAATAAGAATTAAATCGGGTTTTTGTTCTAAAACTCCCGGTAGTAGGTCAATTATGGTATATGAATTAATGGCTGCAATACCTAAATTTATAACCTCAATTTTTTGTTGATAGGCAGCTCCTTGTAATCTGTAATTCAAGAACCGGGAAAATGAACCGGTTGGAGAATATGGAAAACCTGCGGCACTGCTTTCGCCGAGTACAAAAATTCTAAATGTACCGGGCTTTTTATCTTTATCGAAAACATCGAAAATAGAGTGAGGATAGTTTTGCAGATTTTTGAAATACCGTGTGGTTATTTCTGGGTTGAGCACTAATTTACCGGTGTTTTCAACCGAAGGATTAATCCATTGAGGTATTTCAGGCGAATAGCCACCTATTCTTAGAGAGATCTCTATTAAAAGGAGGATTAAAAACGGAATCGAATATGTAATTACATAAAAATAAAGCGGATATTTTTTACCGTCAGTTTTTTTCATAAACCGGAATTAATTTTTTGAAAAATATACTATTTACAAAGATTTTTAAATCTAAATTTAACGCAATATTATTAAATCTTCTAATCTTTTCTTTTGCCCCTTTATTCTCACAGCAGGGTGTTGTAGAAGTTGTTAGAGCAGGAAACAAGGTAGTAACCGCCGAAGAATTTCTTCATAGATATGAGCTCACACCAAAATTTGTCTCGCACATCAAAGGAATAGAAGGTGCTCTTAAACGGGAGTTTCTTTACACACTTGCCGCCGAAAAGTTGATGGCGTTAGCTGCCGAAGAACTTTTGCTTGATACACTTAAACCCGTTAGAATCAGACTTTCACAACTCGAAAAAACATTTGTTAGAGATGCTCTTTTTTACGAAGTTGCAACCTCTCAAATTGACCGTTCTGATTCTTCGATACTAAACGAACTTAATAAAAGTGTTTCAAAATTATTCTTAAAATCTTTAAGAAGTACTGACCAAAATCAAATTAAATCGCTTTATAATTTTTTAGAAACCGGTCTCCCCTTCGATTCCCTTTTTTACGATTTTTACGGAGCGGATGCTACTGATAATTCTATTTGGATTGAGTACGGCACTTTTGACTACGATATTGAAGAACTTGTTTATCAATTAAAACCCGGTAAATTTACCGAACCGGTTAAATGGGGCGAAAATTGGTTCATTTTTTACTTGGCGGATAAAAGGGATACTACTTTCAAAAATGCTACCGAAGCTAATAATGAGGTTACAAGAGTTAGAAAACTCTTTATCGAAAGAATGACAACTAAATATGGCAATGATTTTAAACGGGAGTTTTTTAGGGATAAAAAAATTACGGCAAACGGAAGATTGCTACGAAATTTATCCTCAAGATTGTTTGAAGCCGTATATAATTTTTATTTAACGGTTCCCGCTGAGCAAAAATCTTCTAAAACCCCGGTAAAAACTTCTATTCTGCTCTCAATGTTTAACACACTTCCTGAAGATACATTAAACTCGGTTTACATCTCGTTAGAATCAGGCAACACAACTTTAACCGAGTTCATCTACTTTCTTATGAATGAAAACATAGAGTTAGACAACCTTAATCTTGACAATATGACTAACAAATTGAACGAATTAACCCGTACATTTATAGAATATGAACTATTAGCAGCCGAAGGTTATAAAAGAGGGTTAAAAAGCTCGCCCGCAGTTATTAAGGATATGAATACTTGGCGTGATTTTGTTCTTGCCGAAGCATTTATTAGTATGTTTGCCGATTCTTCAAGAGTAACCGATGACGAAATAAGAGATCACTATCTGAAAAGATACCAAGGTAGATTAATTTCTGAGCAGTTAAAATTATTGGTTTATTCGACTGAAAGCTTAGACTCAGCGGGTCTTTTTTTAGAACAATTAGCTGAAATTGATGATTTTAAAGAAGTTTACATTAATTTTGCATTAAACGGAGATAAAAATCGTTTTGAAGAACCTGAGTTTAAACCTGCTTTCGATTACGGTGAAGCAGGCAAACTTGCTATAAACTTAAAACCCGGTGATACGCAGGGACCAACTCTTTTCGAAAATAATTTTTTAATTCTGCATCTTATCGATAAAAAAATTTCCGGCATTGATAATCTTGAAGAGTTTGAAATTTACAAAGAGAAAATCCGGAAAGATATCAGTTGGAACAAATATATTAAATCAATTGAGGATAATACCGTAAAATTGGCAGTTGATAATAAATTAGCACTAAATATTGACCAAGTTGATGAACTGAAAGTAACAAATACAAATATTGTTACATATAGATATATCGGTTTTGGTGGTAGAATTACGGCGTTTCCCATAAACCGTCCGTTTGGCGAATGGTTTGAAAAGTTTTTAAAATACAAAGAGAACAACCCTTAATATGAAAACTGTTTTACTCTACTTTTTACTATTTACTTCAATTTTATTTTCGCAACAAAATACAGAAACGAATGTAATGAAGGTAGGGGTAAAACTTGCCGAACCGTTTGTAATGCGTGATGTTAACGGTAATTACTACGGATATTCTATTGAATTGTTTTCTAAAGTTGCTGAAGAAACAAAAATTCAATTTGAATATGTAGAATATGAATTACCTGAGTTATTTAAGGCTTTAGATTCAAAAAAAATTGATATTGCCGTTGGTGCTCTTTCAATTACTCCGGAAAGAGAAGCGTACTGCGATTTTACAATTCCTTATTATATATCCGGACTCTGTTTTGTAACCGCAACTAAAAACTCCCCAACATTTTTAGGTGTTGTACAGAGAATTTTCACAATTGATTTTTTTAAAGTAGTTCTACTCCTAACCTTTGTACTTTTTCTTGCGGGCTTTTTAGTGTGGCTCTTCGAAAAGAAGCACAATCCCGAACAATTTAGCGACGGTAAACTTCACGGTTTAGGATCCGGTTTTTGGTGGGCTGCCGTTACTATGACTACAGTAGGATACGGCGATAAATCACCTAAAACTTTTGGCGGTAGAGTTATTGCTATTATTTGGATGTTTGTTGCATTAACTATTATATCAAGTTTTACGGCTTCAATTGCATCGGCTTTAACTCTTGAACATTTAGACACAAAAAATATTGACTTCAAAAACTTGAGAAATTATACTGTGGGTACTGTTGCTTCAACATCAAGTGAAGATTACTTGGTTAGAAGGGGTATCGATTTCAAAGCATATAAGAATACCGAAGAGGGCATAAAGTCAGTATATTACGGTGATGTAGAAATATTAGTTCACGAAACCCCTTTGTGCGAATATGAAATTATCCAAGAAAGGCTTTCTAATGATCTTTCAATTACTCTTTCTGACGAAAGAGAAATACTTTATGCCTTTGCGGTTCAAGAAGGGAGCAAACTCAGAGAAAGATTAAATATTGCCCTGCTAAAAGTTTTTAACAGCAGAGAATTAATTATGCTCAATAAATACTACTTTGGTGAAAATTAGTGAACGGGAAATCCTATTCTCTTGTGAATATTACGCACTAAAACAAACCAAGCGTATGTTACAAAAGGTGCAACTACAATATCAACAGTATAATGTACATGCTGCATTAAAATCATTACAGACATAATTGTGGTTGATATACCGAAAACAATTTTTAAGGGTTTTTCTTTTACTAATAGGAAGAAGAGGAAGGATGCAGCAGTATGTCCGCTAAAAAAAAGATCCTTTGTTAAAGTTCCGCCTGCTCCTAAAAATTCAATAAAAGGATCCTCCATAGGGATAATTGTTGTGGGGGGATCTAAAGGCAGTAGCCAAATTGTTAAAAACCTGGTACCCATAACAAGAGCGTAAATCTGCAGACCCATAATTAATTGATAAGGCCTGTGAATTAAATAGATGTTGATTAAAATTGTTCCGCCGTAAATTAACGAAAATACATACCAGGTAAAAACAACAGGTGTAAATTGAGAAAGAAAAGGGTCAGTAAACGAAAAGCCTTTACTGTTTTCATTTTCGGTAATAAAAGCAACTAAATTAGGAATTACTAAATAGAGAAGCCCAGCAGTAACCAAAAAACTTACAATAAATTTTTTATCTGCAAAACTTGCTTTCCAGGGGATGTAAAAGTACTTTTTTAGAAAATCTAACATTTAAATTTAATTAATTCAAAAGTTCAAATTTATCTAAATAAAGGCAATAAATAATTATAGGATATTATAAGAAATTGTTAAATTTTGGCTTATTTTTTTAATTGGAGCAAAAAAATAAATCTTTGAAAAAAGTTCTTGTCACATAGTGTCATTATCAATATTTACTTGAGCCACTAACCAGGCAAATTAAACAAAAATATAATTACCACAGAAAAATCAAGTGAACAAAAAATTTTAATACTTGAGGTTTTACCGGGTGGGTGAAACTGAACCTAAATTATTGGATTTGGAAAAAATTGTGAAAAATGGGATTTGGTTAAACAATTATAAATAGTTGATTATACAGCAATATTGAGTTTATGAATTATTTTGTTTTTAAATAACTGATTAGGTTTGCTAAATCATTATACCCGGCGTCTTTCTTGTTGTTTATTATAGCCTCTATTTCAGTATATCTAATTTTTGCGGTATCTCCCTTTTGAGAATATAAAGCTAATGTTAAATGCGCAAACAAAACATTATATAAAGTTGGCATAAATATCTTTCTTTGGTCTTGTTTTGTATGAACGCTTTTATTCCTATAATCATTTAGCTTATAACCAAATTTGAAAAATTCATCTACACTAAAAGATATTACACTTCTTAACGCTCCTTTTCCTATTTGCCATTCCCCGTCAAATTTTATTACAACTCTTGCCTGACTTTTATTTGCTTCACAAAGTTTGAAAATCTCCTCATCTGTCTTTATTCCTTTACAAATTAGTTCTACAACTCTATGGTAAAGTTGAATAATTAATTTCTGTAAAACAAGTTCTCTTGCCGGGTCATTGATCCTTAAAAGCGAGACAATTATTTCGAGGTTAGAACTAATCTCATCTTTTATTATAGCATTTTCGTATTCATCCGTCGCAAATTTTACATTTTGTAAATTGTTAATTATCAACTGATGATTTAAACAAATATCGTGGAGAAAGCTGGAAAAAGATGCTCTCTTGAAGATTTCTGTAAAATTTTTCTCCCACCACTCTGCGCCTCCACCTTCCGAGTGAGACTTATCCAAACTATTAACTATTAGTCCGCGAGTTCTTAATTCCTCGTATTTATCTTTTAAAGCTAAGGTATTATATTGGGCTGAATAAGTATAGATATCTGTAGCAGGCGAAATATTAAACGCTTGCTCAATCAGTAGATAACCGCTATCTTTTTTACCGCCTTTATTATCTTCTGTAAAATCAATGTCACAAAAGAAAATATTGAAATGTTCTTTTTTTTCTTTACTATTATTTAATGTTGATTGAGCTTTATTAAATGATTCCGCTTTCTGAATTTCTATATTAATATTATTCTTAAATGCATACTCTTCTATTGTTTCTATTATAGTATCTCTTGCAATTTTAGTGTCTTCGGCAATAAAAATTTTAAATTTTATCATACGCTATCCTTTTAGGAAATTTTACTTCAACGGTTGTATAATCATCTTTTTTATTGGAGACATATTTAACAGGTATTTTTAGGAGATCAACCCATTTTTTAACAACTCTTAAGCCAACTTTTGATGATTTAGACATATTTTGGGGGTCCGCAAGAGAATTATTATTAAACCAATCTGCTAAAACCGGATCTATAGCCCTGTTATTCTTAATTAAAAGAATAACATAACTCTCATTGTCTTCTAAAGAAACAGTTATTTCAGGATTCTCTTCATTGGTGTGTTTAAATGCGTTCCGTATCAAATCTTTAACTATTAAAGAGAGTGCCGAAGCGAATTCTTCCACAATTAAAACTGTAGAATTTCCCTTAATTTCAGGGGTAACAATTAATTTTTCAAGATTCTCTTCATGCTCATCTGAAGATATTCTCAGAGTAGAGAGCGAATTTTTAATTAATTCTATCTGTTCGTTTAGAACTTGTTCTAAAACAATTTCTTTAAATTGACCCGAAAACTGTAATTCGTCTCTTTTTAAGTATGTCATCAAAAGGTTGTTTAAATCCCTCACCTGCTTAATATGAGAATCAGCTTTTTTTATTTTTGGGTTGTCTAAAGAGCGGGAGAGGAAATTGACGGCTATAAAAATATCGGAATTGATTGAGTGAGCTAATTCGTCTATTATAATTTCGTAAGATCTGGAAATGTTTCTGAGTTCTTGCTCCTTTAAAAGAAGATTGCTGTGTTCCCTTTGAAATTTATCCTTTTCTTGAATAATTTTGTTGAGGTTTTTAAACATTTCCTCTTTTTCTAATCTACAGTTTTGATTTTCAATTTCAAGTTGAAGAACCCGCTTCTTTAAAGCATCTATTTCTGTTGAGTTCATATTTTAAGCTTCCGTCTCCGGACTCCCGTAATATTCCAACTTCTTTTTTTCGATTATATCCTTAAACAAATTTCCCGGATTACGCTCTAAGTTTAAGACAGGTGAAAACTCTTTAATAGCAGAATCTATGTTCTTTTTAATTTCTTCGGTCTGTTT
>JACSRR010000194.1 GCA_014879635.1 Ignavibacteriaceae bacterium
TAAATGATTTAGAGAATAGAAAAATCAATTTTTGACGCCGGAGGTGTCACATATTTGTAGTAAAAAGAAATTCAGATTTGTTCAGGACCCCGGAGGCGGTCGCATGTTAATTATTCAAAATAAATATGACTCTTAAAAATAATTTACTTTCCGGTCATTTCGACTCCGCTCAATCCCCACCGGATTGTAACCGAACCCCGAACTAAGCACAAAGAACCCTTATAGCTATGCTATTAAATTATTTTTTTGCGACCGAAAAATCCTATAATTCTCTTTAAACTATCTCTCTAAAAGATAATCAGCAATTTTTCCCAACTCTTTAACATCTCTGTTACCAAAACCGGGCATTAAACCACCGGGATATTTTTTCTTGTAATCGTTAAACCTGGCTGCCGACATATTTCCCTCCGGGTTTCTTAGATAAGCAATTAAAGTCTCTTTGTTGTAATATTCTTTCATATTCACTAAAGATGGACCCATTTGAGTGCCTTCCAAATTACCGCCGTGGCAATTCATACAGCCTAATGTTGCTATTAATGCTTTTGCATCAGGTTCACCGCCACTATTAGATTGATTCATACCGGTGGTTGATTCTTCATAACTTGAACCGGCTGTGTAAGAACCCTTATCTGTAGTCATCTGTTGAATTAAAAAAAGAATTCCGAAAACCCCTATAAAAGCGGCTACCCAAATTTGTGATTTCGTCATTAAAACCTCTTATTTTTCGTTAGTTAAAATTAAATCGTAATACTCTTTAAACGATTTTATTGATTCAAAAATGGCTAAAGCCAATTCTTCCTGCCCTTTCTTACTAGCAAGATATTTTTCTTCCGTCGAATTTGAAAGAAAGCCAAGTTCAATTAAAACATTTGGCATTGAAGCTCCAACTAAAACCTGAAAACCGGCTTGTTTAATTCCTCTTGAAGGGAGAGATGTAAATTTACCAAAATTTGTTATTAAAATTTCGGCAAATTTTTCTGAATATCGCATATAAGCAGCTTGAGCCATGCTCACCAAAATGAAATTTTCGTCGTTTAGCTCCTTATACAATTGTGGGTTATCTTCTAATTCTATAACGCTGTTTTCTTTTTCGGCTATAGCAGCGGCATCTTTAGATTTTCCCGGTCTCAGAAGATAAACCTCATAACCCGTTGCTTTACTATTTCTTTCGGGGGTTGAGTTGCAATGAATTGAAACAAATAAATTTCCGCCCGCTTCATTTGCCAATTTACCTCTTTTGTAGAGTTCAACAAAAACATCGGTATCTCTAGAATAAACAACTTTGAGATTTTTTATGTTCTTTTTGATTAACTCTCCCACCATTTTAGTAACATTTAAATTAACATCTTTTTCTTTTACCCCCGCCGAACCAATTGCTCCGTGATCTTTACCGCCGTGACCTGCATCTAAAACAACTACATTGAACTCCCATTTGTCTTTCTTTTTATTTTTATCCTCGTTTGGATTCAAATTCTCATATATTACCACTTTTATCTGCTTTTTTGACCTGTTTAAAGAAACATCGTAAGAAGCAAACCTCTCGCCGGGAGTTAGTTCAATAACGCCGCCCTTTTCACCGTTTATACCTTTAATTTCGGTAATTACACCGGTATCAAATTTTTTATTTATGAAAGCTTCTCTAATAGAACAACTATCAAGCCTTATTCTAATTACTTTTTCTTTTGAATCTTTGTTAAAATTGTGAGTAATTTTCGGAATATCGCCTTCAATTTGAAAGCTGAGAACTTGTCCGTTTGCTCTATCTTCAACTTCAATATCTGTAACGGAAGATAAATATTTTACCTCATCATGTTTGGTGCTTACTTCTTCTTTCTCCGTAATTACCGAGTCTGCATCTTTCTTAGCGTATCTACCGTCGGGTTGTTCGTCATCTGTTTTAGTATTACCGTCAAAAACGAATTCAAACTTTCCTTCAAAAGCATCAATTAACATTGCCTTGCTATTTTCAAGCGGAATAAAAAAACCACCATTTATTCGTTTTGATTCTAAAATAGTGTTGTATGATTTGGGTGAAGAATCACCTTTGATAAGAACTGCAAACGGATTATCTGTAGCAAATTTGATTCTAGAATTTCCGGTTTTAATTTCAATTTTACCGGTTACCAAATTTATTGAATACGGTAGTTTTAATGCTTTTGAAAAGCTTTCAATATCAAAATAAATGTGACCGTTTATTTTTTCGGTTGCAACTTCAGTCTGTTTTCCGGCTGCAATTACCTTCACCGTTTGTCCGGTTCCGTTATTGTTTAACAATACAATAAACGCAAATAACAGAAATATTAACAGATTGGTATTTTTTATAACTTTTTCCAATATATATCTTATAATGGTTTCTTAATTCAGTGTTTTAGAAAGATTAATTTAACTTGTTGTAATATAATATATTAAGTTACTTTTGCCAAAAGTAGTTTCTTAATAGTTTTAGATAACCTGTTTGTTCTTCAATGTTTAATTTTTTGCCGTGTATTAGAGATTGCGTAGTTATCCCGCATTTTCCGGTTAATATTTTTACCGCCTCAAAAGAATCTAATTCCGGAAAAGCATTGTCTCTAAGATAATGCATTAATTTAAGAGTTAGAAAAGCATCCATTAAATTCTTCTTTTGACGCTCCAAATGATTTGTTGTTTTCGAATTTTTGAAGAGCATCGCAAGTTTATCAAAAAATTTTATTGATTCAAAAAACTTTAACAAAACGGGTGATATTTTCAAAACTTCTTCGTTTACTGCTTTAACATTAAAGTGATCAAGTGCGTTGTAAAAGTTATGCCACTTTTTTAATATTTCAAACGATTCAGGGTTGTAAAGCAAATATTCGTTTTGAACTTTTAAATTATAGCGGGTTACACGCTTTCCTGTGCCGAAAGGTACCCTTAACGATTCTCTTGATGAGGGAAATATTAGCGGCTCTTTAATTATCGAAATTTCATAATTTTTAGCCAACTTCTCTAAGAAATAAAAGTCTTCAGCCGCTTTTCTCTTGTTCATTCCTTCCGATTTAACATAAGCTCCCGGCGTACAGAACATTGTTGACCCTATTGTGTGAAACGCATATTTGGAATGACTTAATGTTAATCCCAAAACATAATATCTTAAAAAAATCTCATATATAATTATTGCAGGGAGATTTGGGTCATCTAAATTTAACGGATGAGCAAATTCTGCATGCCCTGCATCGGGGTGTTTGTTATCGTAGAAATCTAAAATTGTTGCAAAAGCGTTTTCGGCAACTGTGCAATCAGCATCGGTGCAAAAGATTAACCCTTGATTTATTTTACCGTAATCAAAATATCTGAGTGATATATCCATTGCGGTTTTGCGGGCAAGCCCTACACCTGCATCCTTTTCATTTAATTCTTTACCTGCACTTGCAAAATCAAGAATTAACAAATTAAATTTGCTGTTTTTCTTAAATCCGTTTAAAAACTCTATTGTCTTAAAATTATTGTTTTTAATTTCGGGGGAGTCATTAGGAGAATTGTTAACGCAGAATATTATCAGAGTCCGTTTTATTGATTCTGCCGTATTTTTCTCCAAACTTTCAATCATACTACCTATATATGAAAGTTCATTATAAACCGGGACCGTAAAAACTAAATCAAACTTCTGACCGGTAAAAGGATCAGGTATTTCGGGCACACCGTGTTTTTGGAGATATTTCTCTATATTATCAGGATAACTATTCAACTAACTATTCCGTGCGAAAATAAAATAATTTTAACATCATCATAATTACCGTCCTGAATCCAATTAATATTAACTCCTTGTTTTTCCATTCTTCTGAACCAGGTCATTTGTCTTTTAGCAAAGCCTGCAATTGCCCGAAAGAGTTTTTCGATATAGTTATCATAACTTAACTCACCTCGTAAATATTCGGCGGTGAACCGGTACTCAAGTCCAAAATAATTTAATCTTTCGTGAGATACTCCCGAACTTATCAATTGTTCTACTTCTTCAATTAAGCCATTGTTTATTCTGTTTAACAGACGAGTCTTTATTCTCTCTTTCACTTTTTCCCGTTCAACAGCAATCCCAAAAGTGAGAGAAACGGGTTTAATGTAATTTATATACGGATTTTTTTTGTTCGCTTCGGCGGTTAAAATTGCTTGTATAGTCCGCTCTTTTGATAATAAATCGGTAGTGTTGTGAAGTTGTTCGTTTAATTCAAAGAGTTTTTCTTTGAGTAATTCTGAACTTAACGAGTTTAACTGCTCCCGCTCTTGTTGATTGTTTTCAAGTTTAGCCATTTTGTAGTCTTGAAGGACCGAAGAAAGATACAACCCGGTACCGCCGCATAGAACAGGAATTTTATTAACGGCTTTGTATTCTCTAAATACGGCATCAAAACCGGAACGAAAATCAAAAACACTGTAATCTGTTTTTGCATCAATAATATCTATAAGGTGATATTTAATTTCCCCGTATTCAAAAAGATCTTTTCCTGTGCCGGTATCCATACCCCTGTAAACTTGCCTTGAATCGGCGCTGATTACTCCCGAACTTAATTGACGGGCAATTTTGACAGCTAAAGCCGTTTTACCCGAAGCGGTTGGTCCTAATACTGTAATTAAATCTATTTTTGAGACCGGCATTTTTATTATCAGAACGGCAACGGCAAACTAATCACAAACTCTGCACCTTGATTAGAGCCATTTAAATATAACACTCCGCCGTGTGCTCTAATTATTTTGTTTGCGGCGGGCAATCCTATTCCGAGACTCCCTTTCTCCGAAAAACTCTTAAACGGCTTAAATATCTCTTCTTTAATATTATCCGGTATTCCTTTTCCCGTATCTCTAATAAAAATGTTGATGTTTTTATCGTCAAAGCTTGTAGTTAAAAATATTTTACCGCCGTTTTTCATTGCGTCAAACGAGTTTTGAAAAAGAAATGTAACAGCCTGCGAAAGTAATTCTTTATTTAAATTGAGAACTAAATCAGCATCGTACTTTTTAAGTAAGACAACTTTTTTCCCTTTTGCATAATCGGATAACTTTAAAAGAACATCGTCTAAAATATCACTTACCAAAACGGGTTCTTTTGTGAAAGCAGTAGTTTGCCCGGTAAAAAATTCAATAGCTAAAATGAAGTTTGATAATCCGTCAGCCCTTCTTTTCACTACATCTATTGCGGGTTTGTATTTAAGCGGAATACTACCGGCTGCAACACTTTCCAAAATTATAGCGATACTTTGAGCAGTAATACTTATTTCGGAATTAAAGAAGTTAGTAAATATAGCAAGATCTGAAAGTTTATACTCATTATGCTTTTCAAACAAACCGTGCAATTTTGTTAAAGCAAGTGTCGCAGAATTTGAAATTAACGAGAGTTTAGATTCATCAATTGAGTTAAAAGTATCGTTTAATGCTCCTTCAGCGTAAATAATACCCGCTAATTCTCCCGAAACGGTTTTTACGGGATAACAAATTATTGAGCCGGGTATTAACTCTTCGTCATAATCTCCTAATCCAAAAGTTGACGAGACGATTTTTTTGTCATACAATTTTAGTACCGGGTTATTAGGCGGAAGTTTTTCACTAATTTTCTTCGCTATTTCAAATTGGTTAGTTACAAATAACTTTTCTTCTTGAGTAAACGAACGCATTTTCTCTCTTTCTTTGAAAAAGAAAACGGAATACCGGCACTCAAGAAATTCCTTAGTTAATGTTTCAACTCTTATCGATAGTTGATTTAAGTTTAACGATGAGGAGATTTCATTGAGATTTTTTGCGAGATCAGCCAGACCTTCAGATGATTTTTCTTTAAACTCTTTTTCCGAAATCGTTTTATCTTCGGTTAGTTTTACCGATTCAAATCCGGGAAACTCAACAGTGGGTGATTTTACTTCAAAAGCGATTTCCTTGTACTTGGTGAACAAGTCTTCGCCCGATAAATTACTAAGAGCAGTTTCTAAATTTAACCATCCGGATTGGTCTTTACCTTCCTTGATTTCACTCTCTACTGCGAAATCAAACGGGGGCTTTAGTTGTTCGTTTTCTTGATCCGCCGGCTCTATTTTTATTGACTTTGGAGCAATGGTGATATGCGGTGTGAATAGTTCTTCTTTAACTATTTCAAGTTCATCTAATTCTGTTTCATTTATCCCGGATTGCTCCTCTGACGGTTCGGATAAATCAATCCCGTTATCAAAAAAGGGAACTGTGCCGGTAAAACCGGTTAAAATAGCATCATGTGTAAAAGTTTCTTGTTTTTCGTGGTCAGATTTGTTAATTGAATCTTCAGTGATTGATTCATCTTCAACAATTGTATCTTCCGGTGATTCTAATTCCGGTTCTTCGAGTTCCTTAATAATTTCAAGTTCTTCTGTTATCTCTTCGCCTTCAAGAAGCTCTTGATTGTAAACAGGTTCACTTATTTCTTCACCGGTTATTAACGCTATTTCCTGTTGTTCCGGTAATGTTTCAGTTTCTATTGAAAACGGTTCGGAAGAGTGTTCTTCAGAAATTATATTTACCGGTTCTTCATTTGTTTCAACCGGTTCCTCAAACTCTTCAATTTCCGGTTCCTGAAGCTCACTTTCTTCTGATTGTTCATAAATTTCAGCTGTTATTTCTTTTTCATTAGGCAAATTAATTTCGTTTTCAACCGGTAAAAAATCATCAGTATTTCCTTCGGGTATTTCTTCCACTGTGGGTTGAGAATGACCATAATTATTAAAAAATTCAGCCATTTCCTTTTCATAAGCCGTTTCTTTATTCTCCGGAGCAGCTCCCGATTCTAAAGGTGGCTCTATTTCTTCTATATCAATATTTGGTGTTTCAAATTCTTCAAAAACATCCTGTTCTTCAGCACCGGTAAATGCGCTATCGGGTAAATTTACTTCTATTTCATCATCTTTAAAAACTTTACTTTTTTGTTCTTCCGGTATTATGTCTTCAATAATTTGCGGGGTTCCGGTTTCAGTTGCGGTATTTAATTCTTCGACTTCATTAAACACTGATTCTTCATTCTCAGCAACTCCGGGTGTTTCTTTGATTTTCTCATCATTTTTAATATGGAGGCTTTCCGGTTCATCGTCAAAAATCTGCTTTTGTTTTTGACCACTGACTTCGCCGCCAAACAACTCCTCTTTAGGAAAAAGAGAATCTTGAATAGGAGTTTGATGTTTAGGTACTGCGGTTTCTTCCGGTTTATCGGGGAGTATGGAGTATTGTTTAACATCTATTTTATTTTTTATTTCACCCTTTTTAGATGGCTTAGGTGGGGGTAAATGAATTCTGGTTTCCCGGTTTTTCTTTGGCTTCTCCTCTTCAATTGCTTCATCTGAAGCAGTATCTTTTGGCGGTTTTTCCTCCTGAACAGCGGGAATACTTGTTGTAGCAGGCTTATTAAGCTTAGCGTTTCCTTCTTTATTCTTTTCAACTTCTGTTAAGAATTGTTCTAATGCCTCATTATTAAAATCAAAGATTCGCAGTAGAGAGTTTTTGACATTAGTAAATATTTCAATATTTGATAAAATTAACTTTACAAATAGGCTTTTTTCTATTAAATAGAGGTCAGTATCAATATCTGCAACTGCTGATGAATATCTCTTTGAATTGGCGAGAATCTCTTTTTCACCAAAAAAATCACCTACAGCCTTAGTAATTATTTTGCTTCCGGTTTTAGTTCTAATTTTAATTTTTACTAACCCGTAAAGAATGCAGTAAATGTGTTCAGCTTTTTCATCGTTTTTGTAAATGATATCCCCTTCAGAATAAGCCATATAATTCTCTGTGGATACCGGAAAAGTATCCAATTCCTCTGCAGCCTTCTTAAAAAGCAGGTTTGTTTTAAGTTTATTTATTAGTTTTGCTTTATTCATTTTCCGGAATTTTTTAAATGTCAGATTTTGCTTTTTTAGAGAGAGGTAAGGCTCATCTTTGCAAAAACGATAAAATTTTAAACAGTATTATAAGCAAAATTGAGCCCTTAAACATAATTAAAAAGCAGAACCATTTTGATGGTTTATTAGACGCAATTATTTCGCAACAATTATCGGTTAAGGCAGCAAACGCAATATCATCCAAATTTTTCGCGATTTTTAACGGTGCACCAACCCCCGAAAATATTCTAAATACACCTGATATTACTATCAGAGAAGCCGGTATTTCTAACGGTAAAATTAAATACATAAAAGATTTATCAATGAAGATTTCAAGCGGTGCTTTAGATGTAGATTCTCTCGATAATTTGCCTGACGAAGAGGTTGTTTCCGCACTAACAACAGTTAAAGGAATAGGAGAATGGACTGCTCACATGTTCTTAATTTTTGATTTAAACAGACCCGATGTTTTAGCTCACGGCGATTTAGGTATAAAAAAAGCTGTTTTTTTGAACTATAAATTAAACGATCTTCCTACTCCGAATGAGCTTTTTAATATTTCTGAAGAGAATAATTGGGCTCCGTATCGTTCTTTAGCTTGCAGGTATCTCTGGCGAAGTTTAGATTTACCGCAAAATTAACTTTTTTTGAAACCCATCACAAAAAATATCATCTAATAATGCAAGAATCAATATTAATTGAAAAAGGAAAAAACGGAGATAGAAAAGCTCTCTCCGAATTGGTTAAATTACACGAAAATACTGTTTATAACTTCGCTTTTAAAATTTGCAGGGATAAAGATAAAGCCGAAAATACTATGCAAGAAACTTTTCTTAGTATGCTTAAATCTTTGCACACTTTTGACGGCAATTCCAAACTTTCAACCTGGTTATACAGAATTGTTGTTAATCACTGTTTGATGTTAGCTAGAAAATCGGGGAACAACGAGTTTGTAGAACCTGAAAATGAAGATGAGTTATACGATAATAAGTATTTTTCAGACTCTAGAATGCTTCCGGATAAAATAGCCGAAAATAATGAACTGCGGGTAATTTTAGATAAATCCATCAGTAAATTATCGCCGGAGTATAGAGCGGTTTTTTTACTTAGAGATGTTGAAGAACTTTCAACTGAAGAAACTGCAAAAGTTACCGGGCTTTCTGTTCCGGCAGTTAAATCACGACTTCATAGAGCCAGAGCTTTTTTAAGAAACGAAATATCAGAGGCGTTAAAAAAATGAATTTTGCTAAAATCGATTGTCATTCGGTTATGAAACATATCTGCGAGAGTTTAGACGAAGGGCTTAATTCAGAAAAATGTAAAGAAATTAAAAAACACTTAGACGAATGCGAAGGGTGTCAAAATTATTTCGATTCTGTTGAGAAAACTATAGAGTTTTACAAACAATACGAAATTAAATTGCCCGAAGAGTGTCACAAAAAATTAATGGTTTACTTAAATTTAGAGGATTAAAAGGAGGATTTATGCCCGTTTATGAATACAAATGTTCCGATTGTAACAAAAAATTCGAAATTTTACACAGAACTTCAACTACCGTTTCGGATATTACTTGTCCGGAATGTAAATCGGAAAATGTAAAAAAGATGGTTTCTACATTTGCATCTACAAATCATAATGTAAGTATGTCGTTTACAGACCCGTCATATAACGATAAATCATTTAATTCAGGCGGCGGTTGTTCAGGTGGATCATGCAGTTGCTGTTAAAAAGGAGAAATATGAAAGTTTTAGTTTTTGTAGCGTTATTAGGTTTCGCTTCAATATTTTGTCAATCAAACCCTGAAAGAGTTATCACGGTTGAGCAATTAAAACAAAGGTTAAGCGCCGGCGATTCTAATTTAATAGTTCTTGATGTCAGAACTCCCGATGAGCTTAAAGGTGAACTTGGTGAAATTAAAGATGCAATAAATATTCCTCTTCAAGTTTTAGAAGAGAAACTAGCCACTTTAGAAAATGTAAAAGACAAAGAGATTGCTGTTGTTTGTAGAAGCGGAGCAAGATCTGCAAGAGCAACATCTATTTTAGTAAACGCCGGCTTTAAAGCGAAAAATGTTTCCGGCGGTATGTTAGAATATAATAGAAAGTAATTTTTTTACTTCCGGTTTATCGGGTTAAGATCAACATTTTTTGTGGATAAGTTTGTTAATAAATGTGGATAAACTAACGGCTTATCCACACTGTTTATAACTATTCATTATTTTGTGGATAACCCTGATTTTAACTAATTTGTTAAAGTTTTATCTATTAACGCTTTAAGGTACTTATCCACATATCCACAGACTCATCTTTATTATATCTATATATTTAAATAACTTAATAATAATAGTTGCGTATTAATTTGTGGATAAAGTGCATTGAGTTTAAGTAAAAGGAAATAACAAAGTTAGTTTGCTAGGGATTTATGATTTTGTGATGTAATGTTTGTTTTTACAGATCAGAAGATTTTTCAATTATGTAGTATTTATTATACCAGGAATCCAGAGTCTGGTAATTTTCAAATCCCATTAATCTTGCAATCTCCGTTTTCTTGGTTGTTTTTGATTTAATCCGGTTGTAAGTTTCCGTAAAAACGGTAGATATCTTTCTATGTATATTCAACGAATTTTCTTCATTTACCGCACCTATAACTGATCTGTGAATTAGTTGAGAACCGGTAAATTCACTCTGAATTATACTTGATTCAGACAAAACAATTATTCTTGTAAGAGTATTAATTAACTCTCTAACATTTCCGCTCCACTCATGTTCCATAAGAACCTTGATTGAAGCTTCTGAAAATTCTTTTGCAGTAATAAGGTTGTTTGATTGAAGCGAATTAAATAATCCTTTAGAAATAACATCAATCAAATATTTCAAATCGCTTTTTCTCTTTCTGAGAGGTTTAATTTCCAAGTTGAGTACTGAGAGCCTGTAAAATAAATCTTCTCTAAATTCCCCTTTTTCTACTTGTTTTATCAAATTTTTGTGAGTAGCAGCAATTATTCTGACATCAGTTTTAGTGCCGGAAGAAGAACCTACTTTGTTAAAAGTACCGTCATTTAACACCCGCAAAATTTTTACCTGAGAGTCAAGAGGTAACTCGGCAATTTCGTCTAAGAAAATTGTGCCGCCCGAAGCTATTTCAAAAAAACCGGCTTTGTCTGATACCGCACCAGTAAAAGCACCTTTAACATACCCAAAAAGCTCGCTCTCAACTAAATCTTTTGGAATTGCACCGCAATTAATAGCCACAAACGGTTTATCCCTTCTGTTACTTTTTTTATGAATCAAGTTAGCCAAGACTTCTTTACCTGTACCGGTTTCGCCTTGAATTAAGACAGGGAATTCTAATTTAGCTATTTTAATTGCCCCGTTAAAAAGTTTTACCATTTCATCTGAATTAAAAAAGATGTTTTCAAAATCAGGGTCTTCATAAAACTCAGTTAAACTGCTGTCTCTTATACACATCTCCGA
>JACSRR010000144.1 GCA_014879635.1 Ignavibacteriaceae bacterium
GAATAATTTAGCTACCAACTTAAAAACATTTCCGCTTTTTCTACTTCTATTAATTTCATTTACTTTTTCTGATAATTTTGGACAAGGCCAGAGAGGTAAACTGCAAGGCAGGGTAACTGATGACCTTACCGGCGAGGCACTCATTGGCGCAAATGTGCTCATTGTAGGTACCACTTTAGGAGCCGCCACAGATTTTGACGGTAGATATGTAATTCTAAATGTACCTGTAGGTGAGTATAATGTATCAGCAAGCTTGCTCGGATATGCAAAAACCACATTTGAACAAGTGGCGGTTAATGCCGATAGAACCACCGAAATAAATTTCCGCTTGAAAGATGAAGCTATTCAGTTAGAACAAGTAGTAGTAATAGCAGAAAAACCTAAAATTATCAAAGACCAAACTTCTTCTTCATCCACAATTGACGATGCTGTTATAAGCTCTGCACCTGTTGAAGGAATTAGAGGGTTTTTAGATTTAACGGCAGGTTTCCAAAAAAATGACAGAGGTACTTACTCTGTTAGAGGCTCAGGTAGTTACGAAGTTAACTATCAAATCAACGGTGTTGAGCAAATAAATTCTTCAACAACTGCTCCGGGTTCTTTCGGTGTTGATAAAGCCAACAACTCTTGGAAATATGATGTTAACCCTATTGGTGTACAGCAGGTTCAATTGATTTCCGGCGGTTTTTCAGCTGAGTATGGTAATGCTCAAGCCGGCGTGGTAAAAGTTGTTCTTAAAGAGGGAGCTCCAAAATTAACCGGTGAAGTCAGAATGGAATATCGCCCACCGGGTCAGTACCACTTCGGAAAATATATATACGACGAATCTCTCTACGAGTGGCAAAAGTGGGGCACATTGGATAAATGGATGGGGCTTAAAAATCAGGAATTTTTCCTTCAAGATTTAGGTATAATTACCGAATCAAGATATAAATGGTTGTACGACAGGGTTAAAAACAATACCGCAACTCCTGATGAAGTTAATTTTTTTAATCAAATAGTTAATGATGAAATTACTTGGGCTTACAATACCTGGCTGAATAATCATAAACCCTCAGATGATAACCCACTCGGTGTATATGATTACCGTGAAAGAGCTTATGCAAGGTTAATGTTCGGTTTTGGTGGTCCTTTAGGCAGAGATCCAAACAAATTAAAATTTTATTTTTCGGGTGAATACAAAAAGAACCCAACAAGATTACCCACAGCAGAAAAAGATCAAGTATCTCAAAACTATATATTAAATGTTACCTATCAGCCAATTACTAATCATAAAATTAAAGGAATGTTTA
Organism: Ignavibacteriaceae bacterium; assembly: GCA_014879635.1. Classification (GTDB taxonomy): domain Bacteria; phylum Bacteroidota; class Ignavibacteria; order Ignavibacteriales; family Ignavibacteriaceae; genus BA9. The sequence goes on from JACSRR010000144.1 coordinate 1,293, forward strand.
GTTATCAGAGTTATAAAGGCGGAATATGGTCAGGTTCTGATGATATAAGATGGTCAGGTCTCGCATTTTCTCCTCCCGGAACTTCTTACAAATACTATGTAAATATTGACCCTGTAAGAGTTGAACAAACTCTTGCACAAAGTTTAAACTGGGTTTACACTTTAAACTCAACCTCATTTTTTGAAGCTACTTTTACTCACCAGAAAGAAACTTACGAACTTCCTTTTCAATATTTAACAGGTTATACTCAAGAGCGAGACAGATTAGACAGTTTAAATGACAGAAACGGCGGAACAATTCTAAAAGCGGGTTCATGGTGGGAAACTACTTACTTCAGAGCTCCGGATGCTCTTTCAACCCTTTATTATCAAGATAACAGAACGGATCATTTTAGTGCAAGTTTAGATTATACTTCGCAGGTTAACTCAAACAATCTAATTAAAACAGGTCTCCGTTTTTATTATTGGGATTTATACAGCAACGGTGTAAATTCCCGCTTTAAAGCAAACGCTCTTGTAGCTACTACCGGTATTGCAGAGTATTATCACGCATATCCATACAATATGGCATTTTATTTCCAAGATAAAATGGAATATGAAGGGATGATTGCAAACATCGGTTTCAGAGCAGAATCATACAATTTTCAATCACAAACACCGATTGACCAATTTGATATTCCGTATTTAGGTACTGACGGACCTAAAAGCGGTACTCCCGGAACAAAAAATTCTGAATCATTTTTCGCATTTCTTCCGAGAGTGGGCATTTCTTTCCCGATTGGTGAAAGCACTGCATTCAGAATTCAATACGGACATTTTACATCAATGCCTACCTTCAGTAACGCACTTTCAAGCAGGTCTTTCAGAGGCTGGTCTGGCATCGGAAATCCAAATCTTGAACCGAAAAAAACTATCCAATACGAGTTTGGGCTTCAGCAAGTAATTGAAGACGAAAACAAACTTGACATTGCCATTTACTACAATGATAGAGTTACGCAAGTAGGTTTACAAAGAATAGCTGCTTTCACCGGTTCTTTCACGCGTGCTCCTGTTGGTTACACACCCGATAATACACCTTTATACACTTATACCTCGTTTGCAAACAATGCGTTTGGTGCAACAATAGGTATGGAAATAACATTCGAAAAGATTGTTTTTAGAAATTGGGGTTACCGTTTCAGTTACAGCATTTCTCAAACAACTGAAGGAAATTACGGCGCCGAAATTATCTATCCTTTAGATGTTAGAGCCGCCGAGAGAAGAAATTACACGGGTGAATTTTTGTCATCGTCAGATAGAACTCATAATTTCAGGGCATTATTACAGTATAATTTTGCCACAGGCGAAGGACCCGAAATATTCGGATTTAAACCATTCGAAAATTCTACATTTAGCTTAACTTATCAAGCACAATCGGGTACACCGTTTACCTATATCACCAGCTTTGATTTAAAGGATGTGGTGAACAACAGAAGATACCCGCTTGAATCATTATTTGACTTCAACTTCACAAAAACAATTGATATTGATAGTTACCGTTTGATATTAGCTTTGAGGGTCATGAATCTGTTTGACAATAAATGGCTCACACCCGTATCAGCTGACGATTTAATAAATTTAGTAGAATATGGAACAACCATAGACCAACCGGGTATTGATCCGCTTAGAATAAGCCACATATCGGCGTTCTTTAAAGCATATAGAAATGTACCCCGTCAGGTATTTTTTACAGTCGGATTCGGATTCTAATTGATTAAAACCAAGAAAAAATGATGCGAATAAAAATATTAATATTATCACTCTTCTTTTTAAGCCAGGCTTTAGCACAAGTTGAAGCACCACTGTTGATTTTAAACAGGGGAATGCTCTGGCACAGTCTCTCATTTGCGAAATCAGGACCAAGTTATAATAACTGGTCGCAAACCGGACCAACATTAGACTGGCCCGGATTTGACCCCTCATGGATAGCCGATAATATTGGAGGAGCCCCTTCTCACGCTGTTTCAGGCGGTTTCTGGATAGGAGCAAAGAATAGAAAGGATTCTGTACTCTCTGTAGAAGATTGGTCAATGTACGGAGGCAGTGTAACTTCTGACGGTACTTCTAAGTACACGGTTAAAGTATTCAGGCATGTTTACAAAAATGGTGAAAATTATTGGCTTAAAACCAACCCTAAGGCGGGTGAAGAAGTTATTGAATCTGTTTTCGAATATAATCCTAATTTTCTTCAACAGGGGGATGATGAAACCCAACTTCCTATAAGAGTTGTTAGAAAAGCGCATCAATGGAGTGGTTCAAAAGCAGCGGAAAACTATATAATTTATGAGTATTACTTTATCAACATATCAGATGAGATAAAGGTGAATTATCCTCAGAGAGTTGTTTCAGATACCATGTATAATATGTATGTTATGATGAATTACGGATTGCAAGTAAACTCAAGGTCTTGGCGTGTTTTATTTCCGCAAGAAACTTCGGGAGCAAGAAACACAAAAGTTCAGTATGATAATCAAAGAAAAATGTTCTACGGTGAAAATGCAAACTATGGGTTTTCAAACTCAAACGGTAGAATTGAAAACGGAGCAACGCAAGGAGAATGGCTTGCCCCGGGATTTACCGGAGTTAGACTTCTTTATGCTACTCCCGATTCAACCGGTATTGCAACCCGTGTTGACCTTAATAAAGTCGGCTGGTCAAGAGCCGATAACTCCCTCGATTTACAGGGTCCTTTTACAGGAATATCCGGTTTTAACGATGTAAAATACGAAGTAGTGAAAAACCCGAGAAATGCTTATAGATTTCTGCAATTCCCTCAAAATCTTTTAGATTCAAGCTTTGTTAACAATTCCCGCAAGTGGTCAATAATGACTTTAGGTCCTTGGACATTAGCTCCGGGAGATACCGTAAAAATTGCTCTTGCAGAAATTGTGGACGGTATGGATTACTCGTTAGCTCTTGATAGAAACATAGGGCTAAATCAAATTTTTAACGAGAGTTACACAAGAAAATTCAGACCTTCGGCTGACAGGGCTTTGTTGACTTACAACAACGGATTAAATCACCCTGACCCACCCGCTGCACCCAAGTTTTCGGTTGACTATTTCAGCGGTGCCGAAAGAAGAGTGGCTAATGTTGTTTCGTGGGGAAATGAAACTGAGGCTTTACCTGACCCTGACGATGGCACATTAGATTTAGCCGGTTACCGTATTTACCGTTCAAATTTTCTCCCGATGGGTCCTTGGCAAATGATTGCCGATGTTAAAAAAGGAGAATCAAATTATTTTGATATTCTAACCGGTAAGTACAGCTTTTTAGATTCTACGGTTCAGCTTGGAACCGGTTATTATTATGCAATAACAGCTTATGACACCGGTAAGGCAAGCTGGCCCATTAATCCTGCACAAGTATTCCCCGAAACCGGAAGCAACAGAGTTCCTCCGCAAGAATCTTCGATCTTTGCAAACAGAATGATAACTCCTTTCTTAGCTACTCTGCCTGCAACCGATAATGTTTCTAATGTTTTAGTGGTTCCAAATCCGTTTGTAATTGGTGAGGGTTCATCAATTCCCGGTGAATCAGACAGAATTCAATTTGTGAATCTACCTAATCCGTGTACAATAAGAATCTACACAGTTAGAGGTGATTTAGTTAAGACAATAGAGGTTGGTGAGCGTCAAGGTCAGATTGTATCATGGGATCAAGTAACTGATTTTGGGCAATATGTTGAGAGCGGAATTTATATTTTTCATGTTGATTCGCCGGTTGGTAAAGCTACCGGGAAATTTGCCATTATAAGGTAATAAATAAGAAGTTATTATGAGAGTAAAATTACTATTTATATTGTTTACTTTAGCTTGTTTAATACAGGCACAGGAGTTTAAAAAAACTGCAACGGCAGGATTTGTATTCTTGCAATTGCCTGTTACGGCTAAGAGTGCGGGTACGGGCGAAACATCAGTAAGTTTTTCAGACTTAAACTCATCGTCAATTTTTTCCAATCCCGCAGGTATGGGATTCAGTGAATTAACACATTCATTCAGTGCTTCATATTCGCCCTGGTTTGCAGATATTAAACACTTAGCGGCATCATACTCATATAATACTAATTTCGGTGTTTTTGGTGTAGGTGTTACGGCGGTTGATTTTGGAACAATGAAAAGAACAAAAAGAATTGCAGGGCAGAGTGTTTACGAAGTTTTAGGTGATTTTTCAGCCTCTGCACTTGCCGTAAGTTTCGGATATTCGAGAATGCTAACTGACCGGTTTTCTTTCGGTCTTGCCGTAAAATATGTGAGAGAAGGAATTGATTCTTACACAGCCGAAAATGTTGTTTTAGACGGAGGTGTGCTTTATTATACAGGGTTAGGCTCACTTAGAATAGGTGCAGCTTTGCAAAATTTCGGAACTGAGGCAAAGTACATAAATGATCCATTTAAAATGCCTTCAGTACTTAAATTAGGTCTTGCCGCTGAGGTTCTTGGTGATATGAAATCAGAGTATAGAATTACTGCTATAACCGAAGCCCTTCACCCCAATGACGGTGACGAAAGAATAAATGCCGGTTTTGAGCTTGCTTGGAAGAATTTAATTTTTGTAAGAGGCGGTTATAAATTTTTTACGGATGAGGAGAGTTACAGTTTCGGTTTTGGCATAAATCCGGGCTTACAAATACCTATGCAAATAGATTTTGCTTTTGCAGATTACGGCAGACTGGGTAACATCATGCGATTTTCACTCAATCTCGGTTATAATTAGAGATTAATATGAGAAAACAGTTAATATTTTTTATTTCGATTTTGTTTTTACTAATTTCTTCAAATTCTTTAGCTCAAAATATATCGGCTATAGAAGTTTTGGGTGAATACAATACTCCCTTAACCAAAAGATTAGCGGTAACATCTGCTTCAGGTATGGGTGTAACGGCAAGAGTAAATATTGAGTTATTCAGCAATTTTTATTTGTCGGTTAACGGCGGATATCAAAACTTCACAGTTGAACAAGATTCAGCAGTTAATCAGTGGAACTGGGTTTTTTGGCGTGACCGTTATGAAGGGAGCATTAAAGCAGATTTAGCCGATACTGCCTCAGGACTAAGGGCGTCGTTTAATCCTTTCCAAAGTATGAATGCTTTCCCTGTTTATTTAACATTTACTTATGAGTTTGAAGTTTTAGATAACTTTAAAGTAAGACCATTTGCAGGCGGAGGAGTATATTTTTATACCCGTTCATTGTATATGGAAGAGAATTGGAGCAGGTACTATAAAGACATCGATTATACCTTTGCATATTCATATAAAAATTTTGCCCCCGATAAAGCCGGAAATCCGCTCTTTATCACAGGTGGCTTAAACTTGAGTTACCCTTTTGCTGATTATTTTAGATTAAATGCAGAATTTCAATATTCTCATTTTTTGAGTATCGAAAAAATGGGCTTCGATGAAATGCCTTTTGAGAATCTGCTGAACTTTAAACTTGGATTAACATTTAGTTACTAATATGAAATTATTCAAATATTTACTGATATTCTTATTTTTAAGTACACTTTCAATTGCCCAATCTCAAAAATATTTTGCGGATGCAGGTGTTTCTTACCTAATGCCTGTTGGCGGATTAAAAGACAGGTTTAACCCGGCGTTATCGTATTCTGCAAGTTTTGGAGGATTTTCTTCTGAAAGTTGGTCGTGGGCAGGTAAAATTGAATACTTGAATTTCGATAAAATAAACCCGGATAAGCAAATTCTCACAAGGGAATTTGTTATTGATAACAACAGGCAGAATTTTATTTACCCGGTTAAAAATTTACAAATGACATTAAAAAGTTACGGTGCTTCAGTTGTTGGTGCTTATACGGTAGCGGGAAATGATTTTTTTAATGCCCGTTTTAATTTCGGATTTGGTATCAGCAAATGGGAGTTTGCAAGGTCTGCATATTCCGATTCACTTTATGCACCTGATTCAACCGGAACACAGAGATTGCAAGAAAATTTGATTGTACCTTCACTTGACCAAGCTGATTGGTCAGGCGCCGTTATGGCAGGGTTAGAGTTTAATGTTAAAGTTTATGACCCTGTTTGGATTACTTTAGCAGCAAATTATAAAGCAATTATCGGTGAGTTGTGGGCTACTCTTAAATTAGATATGGAAAATGTTAGTATGATGCAGATGGGTGAAATCAGGCTTTCAGTTAAAGCTCTTTGGTAGAATCTAACTTATGAGAAATTTTTTACTCACGATAATTATTATTTTTACTTCACTTATTTTACTTGGCGGATGCGGTAAAAAAGAGGTACAAAAGGTGTACCCCGAAGGTGTAAGAGGCGTTTGGCTCACAAATGTGGATAGTGATGTTCTCAGTTCCAAAAAAAATATTGAAGATGCCGTAAAACTCTGTAAAGAATCGGGTATAAACGCAATTTTTTGTGTAGTGTGGAACAAAGCTGTTACAATGTACCCAAGCAAAGTAATGAAAGATCTTTTCGGTGTAGAAATTGATACTTTATATATTGGCAGGGATCCTCTCAAAGAACTGATTGAAGAAGCACATAAATCGGGTATAAAAGTTTTTGCTTGGTTTGAGTTTGGTTTCTCGTCATCTTATAATTTAAATGGCGGGCATTTACTCGAAAAAAAACCACATTGGAAATCACTTGACTCAAAAGGAAACTTGCTGAAAAAAAATAATTTTGAGTGGATGAACGCATTTCATCCTGAAGTTCAAGAGTTTATGATTTCACTTGTTACCGAAGTGGTCAGAAATTATAATGTTGACGGAATACAAGGTGATGATAGACTTCCCGCACTCCCTTCAGAAGGCGGGTATGATGAATTTACTGTCAATTTATACAAAGAAGCTCATAACGGTGCAGCACCTCCGGTAGATTCTAAAGATTCTGCTTGGGTTCAATGGCGGGCTGACCTATTAACTGCATTCTTAGGGCGGTTATATGATTCTGTAAAGTCAGTTAATAAGAACTGCATTGTTTCAATGTCGCCGAGTGTTTATCCTTGGAGTTTAGAAGAATATTTACAAGATTGGCCCCTATGGGTTGAAAAAGGGTATGTAGAATTAGTTTGTCCGCAATTATACCGCTATAATATTGACGCATACCGCAAAGTTTTAAACGAAGCTTACAACGAACAAATACCAGCAGATAAAAGGAACATCCTTTATCCGGGTGTGCTGTTAAAAGTTGGTTCTTATTATCCCGATGAGGGATTTTTACACGATATGATACTTGCCAACCGTGAAAAAGGAATCACGGGTGAAGTCTTCTTTTTTTACGAAGGCTTAAAGAAGTACCCCACTTTTTTTGATTCAAAGATTTATTCAGATACCATAGTTTTTCCTGATTTATTAAGAGATTGACATTATGAGAATAGTTGCAATAATTGTTCTTGCATTTACTTTGCAAGTTAACGCACAAGTCAAAAATGAACTTAGAGCCGTTTGGTTAACTAATGTTGATAGTTATGTAATGTTTAATGATGTTAGTATAGCAGATGCTATGGATTATCTTGCCGGATTAGGTTTTAATGTTGTATTTCCGGTAGTGTGGAACAAAGGTTATACTTTATATCCAAGTAGTATAATGGATTCAATGTTTTCGGTTCCTATTTGGCAGCCGTTTGCAGGGCGTGACCCGCTTGAAAAAATTATCATGGAAGGGCACAGGGCAGGGCTTGAGGTAATTCCTTGGTTTGAATTCGGGTTTTCTCCCTCGTATTCGTTAAACGGAGGACATATTATTGCGGCAAAACCTCATTGGGCAGCAAAAAATAATCAGGGGCAACTCGTGGTAAAAAATGGGTTTGACTGGATGGCTGGTACAAATCCCGAAGTACAAGATTTTTTGATTTCGCTTTCTTCGGAAGTTATTGACAAATATGATGTTGACGGAGTTCAGGGTGACGATAGATTGCCCGCAATGCCAATTGAAGGGGGATATGATTCGGTTACTGTTGAAATTTACAAAGCAGAACATTCCGGTAACTTACCGCCGTCAAACGCTTACAATCTTCCTTGGAAAAAGTGGAGAGGTGATAAATTGAACGCATTTCTCGGCAGGTGGCGAGATTCTGTAAAGGTTAGAGGCGAACAATTCATACTTTCAATTGCACCGAGTGTGTTTCCGTGGGGGTATGATAATTATTTGCAAGATTCAAGAGGTTGGATGGATTCAAACTATGTAGATAACTTTATTCCGCAGCTGTATCGTGATAATATTATTTCATACCGTTTTGAATTAGGACAGGCTTTAACTTACATTCAACCGGGGCAAATTAACACATTTTTTGCAGGCGTGCTATCTAAAGCCGGAAGCTATGTTATGTCTTCTCAACTTTTGAAGGAATCAATTGCAGAAAACCGTCTTAAAGGTGTTGCAGGCGAAAGTTTCTTCTTTTATGAGGCATTTAAAGAAAATAACGGATTACTTGGTGATACTATAAAAAACATTTATCAAGGTCTTGCAATTCCGCCTTACAGAAACGGAAATCACTGGCGACCAAAGGCTCAAATTATTAACGAGGACGATTCTTTAAGAACAGTTAGAATTGGTGATTGGCAAAGAGTAGCGGTACAAGGTTATAAACCCGGAATTTATTGGACAAATTCAGCAGATTATGCCTCTTTTGAATATTATTACGATGTTGAGTTTCCTGCATGGTATCATGTTTACGCATATCAAGTACCAAATTTTGTTTTCACTGAAAATGCCGTTTACACACTCTACTCGGATAATGATTCAACACAAGTTGTAGTATCGCAAAGAAATACGGCTAATACCCGTTGGGTAAAAATAGGTGATGTGTATTTAACACCCGGTAGAAAAAAAGCTGTAAAAGTTGATAACTCACAATTAGAAGCGGGAAAATATCTTCTTGCAGATGCCACATTCACAATGATAAACCGGAAACTTTCACCTGATGTTGTGGTTACGGGAATAAATGAAGAGAAAAGTGATCTCGAAAATATTCCGTCAGAGTTTCTACTTTATCAGAACTATCCAAATCCGTTTAATCCGGAAACAGTTATTTCTTTTAGTATTCCAAAATCTTCAAATATTAAAATAAAAGTGTATGATATTTTGGGGCACCAAATTGCAGAACTTTATAACGGGTATTTACAATCAGGTACCCATCAGTTAAATTTTGACGCAGGCAAATATCAACTAAGTTCAGGAGTGTATTTTTATAGATTAGAATCTGAAAGTGTAAACCTGATTAATAAAATGATCTATTTAAAATAGAAAAGCCGTGCTTTATCATTAAAGTAAAACACAGCTTTTAAGAAAAAATAAATTACTTTGCTTTTGTAACTTTAGAATCTTCAATAAGAACAGAATATTTGTAGCCGGCTCCAAAATCACGGTCAACAACTACTTTGCCTTCAGCTTCAATTACATCACCTTTTTCTACAATTGCTGTAGAGGTAACAAGAAGGTCAAAATTTTCTGTGCCGCCGGTTCCGTCTTGAATGTGAATCCAATTTTTATCCATAATACCGTTGTTAACTTTAACAACTTTTCCCTTAACTTTAACGGTTTTTCCGTTTAATTCAGAGCGTTTTACATTAATTTCTTCAACAGTATAACCGCCTGCAGATTTTTCAATTTTAATTTCTTCTTTCGACTCTTTCATAACTTGAGGATGTTGGAAATTTTCGGTAACTTCTCCGCCTGTTTGAGCTTGGTTTGAAATGCTTGTAACGGCATCACTTACAAACAAAACAGATTCAAAAGTTTTATTTAATGCTTCACTTTTAAAGTCTTTCATTTCCATAAATTGAGTGAAATAAATTGAATCACCTTTTTTAACATTCATAGGAACAACTGCAATCCAAATCTTTGCGCCATTCTCTAAAACTTCAAGATAGTAATAGTCACCTACATCTTGCATACTTTCTACCAAAACACCTCTCACACCTTCAGGAAGAGGAGCTTTTTTCTCTTCTGAACAGCCTGTGAGGAAAAATACAACAGTCAATGCAAAAAACATCAGCTTTTTTATCATTTTTTATTA
>JACSRR010000019.1 GCA_014879635.1 Ignavibacteriaceae bacterium
TTGAAGGCACCTGAAAAAGAAAAACAATTCAAAGAGCTTATCGAAAAAAATAAGGGGATATTTTACAAAGTTTCGAGGTTGTATTGTCAAAATGAAACAGACAGGGAGGATTTACTACAAGAGATTTTGATTCAGATTTGGAATTCTTTTGATAAATATGACGAGAAATACAAAATTTCTACATGGTTGTACAGGATTTCACTAAATACGGCAATTTCTTTTTACCGCAAAAATGCTTCAAGAATAAAAAAGACTTCGTCATTTAATGAAGATGAAATAATTAACGAAGAGGGGAGTACTAATCAAAATGAGATAAAACTCCGGTTACTTATTGAGTTTATAAACGAGTTGAGTGAAATCGATAAATCATTAATACTGCTATACCTCGAAGATAAAAGCCACATTGAGATTTCAGAAATCTTGGGGCTCTCGGTGAGTAATGTAGGTACAAAGATTGGAAGAATAAAAGAAAAGTTAAAAATACAGTTTTTAAAACACGGAGAAAAATACGATGAATGACTCAGAATTAAAGAAACTTTGGCAATCTTCTCAACTCACTGAAGAAAACAACGGAACAGGGGAAAAAATTGAAGATATAGAAATATCAAATTTGAAAGTGAAAAAATTAATTTCTTCAATGAAGCCAATAAAAATATTCACATTGGCTGCAGGAATACTCTGGGTAATTATGGGATTATATTTATTGGGAAATATATATTTAAATGATTTTGAGGGTGCAAATAAATTTTTTCTATACTCGGCAACTTTTCAAGTTTTATTAACGGCAATTTCGGTTGTAATATATCTGTATCAGTTGATATTAATTAACAAGGTTGATTTGAGCGAGCCGGTAATAGCAACCCAAGAGAAGCTTTCGAAGTTAAAATCGACAACTTTGACTGTTACCCGGATACTATTTTTGCAACTACCGGTTTGGACAACTTTCTGGTGGAATAATTTGATGTTTGAGGAGTGGGGCGTTATGCAGTTATCGGTAGTATTCTTAATTACCATCTTATTTACTGCCATTTCACTTTGGATATTTATAAATTTAAAGTTTGAGAATAGGGATAAAAAATGGTTTAAGCTAATCTTAGCAGGTAAAGAATGGACGCCTTTAATCAACTCATTAAATATATTGGAACAAATAGAAGAAGTTAAAAATGATTAGTCTGTAAATTAGGAGTCTGAAGACAGATTTATGACGACTAAAAGGCAGACTGAAATAGTGAAATAAAAAAAATTAAAAATATTTAAAAAACATTTTGCAGATTAAAAATAAAGCTGTAATTTAGGAGTCTGTTTTTGAAAAAGTTCTTTGAATATAATGTAAAGCTCGAAAGAGAAAAAAAATTAAAAAATTATAAAATTTAATTTGGTGGTTACACCGAAATTTTTTAAATTTCGTTCCCTTTTGAAAAATATTGTTAGAATATACGCGAAAGCGGAAAGATTGTTCTTTGAAATTATGGGTGCATTCGTATTGAGAAGGTATGAATGAGGAGAGAAAAAATAATACACAGCTTATGTCAATTAAATACAACGGAGAGTTTGATCCTGGCTCAGGACGAACGCTGGCGGCGTGCTTAACACATGCAAGTCAACTTGAGTCATTTAGCAATAGATGATTAGGGTGGCGCAAGGGTGCGTAACGCGTAAGCAATCTGCCCTTTGGCGAGGAATAACTTCGAGAAATCGGAGCTAAAACCACATAATGCAGCGGCACCGCATGGTGAAGTTGTTAAAGAGAAATTACCAAAGGATGAGCTTGCGTCTGATTAGCTAGTTGGTAAGGTAACGGCTTACCAAGGCAACGATCAGTAGCTGGTCTGAGAGGATGATCAGCCACACTGGAACTGAGACACGGTCCAGACTCCTACGGGAGGCAG
>JACSRR010000139.1 GCA_014879635.1 Ignavibacteriaceae bacterium
ATGTATTGTACAGTTTAATAAAAGGAATAAAAATTGCAAGATTTAGGTTTATTACTAATAAGAGTTATAGCGGGTTTGTTTATGGCTTTTGGACACGGGTTAGGAAAATTTGAAAGATTTTTCTCGGGCGAAGAAATTAAATTCATGGATTTTCTCGGAATCGGGATGTCAGCAAGTTTCTTTTTAGCAATGTCAGCCGAGTTTTTTATGGCACTTTTTGTTGCTATCGGTCTATTTACTCGCGTAACAACCATTCCGTTAATTATTACAATGATAGTTGCGGCATTTGTAGCTCACGGTGCTGATCCATTTGCCAAAAAAGAGTTGTCGCTTCTATTTTTAACTATGTTTACAGCTCTGTTCTTAACAGGCGGCGGCAAATATTCAATCTCAAATTTGTTTTCGGAAAAAATTAAAACTGAAAATAAAATTGTGAAATTTCTTTTGGGGTAATTTTACGAGTGGGCATTAATTAGATTTTCACTTAGATTTTTGCTGCCTGTTTATAATTACAGATGAATTATGTGAATATAAACTTGACTTACGACTGACTATCACTTTCGATACGATTATTATAGCAGGCAGCTTTAATTTTCTAAAACACGGAGAAGGAAAAGAAAAAAATAACTTTAATATGCAACTGCCCACAGGGGCGTTAAAAGTTGAATAAATGATTTTCAACGAAATGATAAATAAGTGGGTTGTAAAAAGCTGAAAATGTAAGAAAAATAGTAATATTACATTTGTAGCTTACTTAAAAACCACTTTAATGATTTTAACAATGCAAAAACCACTCTGATTTTCAACCCCGAATATTTCACTTCGAACTTTATTCAAAACTCACAACAAATTAGAAGCCAATTCTGCTAATTCAGATCTTTCCCCTTTTTCAAGATTAATATGTGCGTAAAGTTTTTGACCTTTAAAATGCTCGATAAGGTAAGATAGTCCGTTAGATTCAGCATCAAGATAAGGGTGGTCAATCTGGTAGATATCGCCCGTAAAAACAATTTTAACCCCTTCACCGGCGCGAGTAATAATAGTTTTAACTTCGTGGGGAGTAAGATTTTGGGCTTCGTCAATAATAAAGAAAATCCGCTGGAAGCTTCTTCCTCTAATGTAAGTAAGTGGCTCTATAACTAATTTTTGTTCCTTTAACATATTGCCAATTGCTTGATGATTTTTATCCGTTTCGGGAAATTGGTCTTGAATCACTCTCAAATTATCGTGCAAAGGTTGCATATAAGGACCAATTTTACTCTCAATATCGCCGGGCAAATAGCCGATATCTTTATTGCTGAGCGGTACAATAGGTCTGGAAATATAAATTTGCCGGTAATTTTTTCTGATTTCAAGCGCACAAGCTAAAGCAAGGAGAGTTTTTCCGGTTCCTGCCTTGCCGGTAAGCGTAACTAACGGTATTTTATTATTAGTAAGAGCATCAACCGCAAAAGTTTGTTCGGCATTTCTGGGAGTAATTCCGTAAACAGAGTTTTTCTCAACTCTCCTAAGAATTTCCAAATTACTATCCAAGTTAACGAGAACAGACCTACCGGGGTTTTTAAGAATAAAATACTTGTTTGGCGTAAGTTCGGGATTAATTTTTTTGAAAGCTTTTTTAGAACTAAGTTCACCCGGGAATGTGTAAAAATTGGCAATTACCGAATCGTCAAAATCTTCTAAAATGTCATAACCTTTGTAGAGTAAACCTGCATTTTTTACCCTGTCGGTAGTATAATCTTCTGCATGTAAGCCAAGCGCCTTTGCTTTCATACGCATATTAACATCTTTAGTAACTAAAATTACGGGAGATGTTTCTTTAGCAGTTCTATTAATCTCATAAACCAAATCTAAAATTCTATGGTCAGCATTATCTTCGCTAAAAAAAGCCCTTATATCTGAACTTAGTTGTTTTGTTATGGCTATTCTTATTTTACCTTTTCCCCTGCCGAGTGATACACCGCCGTTAAAAAGACTGCCTCCGGTAATTTCGTCAAGTTTTCTGGTGAAATCACGAGCATTTAAATTTATAACATTTCCGCCTCGCTTGAAGTGGTCAATTTCTTCAATTACCGCAAGCGGAATAACGATATCGTGTTCTTCGAAATTTAGAATACAGCTTGAATCATGTAGAATTACATTTGTATCAAGCACAAAGGTTTTTTTGATTTTAGATTTTGCCATAGTGTAGAATTAATAATTTGAAAGCGGCTAGATTTCGCCAAATTAGTGAAAAAGAATTGCAGTTAAAACTTTGCAAGGAAATAACTCGTAAATTCCTTATTTTTACTTTAAATATAAGGTTTTCTTTGTTTTTTAATTGTTAACTTATCACATACCGTAATTTAAAGAATGAATCCGGAAAATATCTACAAAAATAGTGCAATTTTAGAATTTTTACCCATTGGGGTTCTACAATTTGACCCTGAATTTAAGGTTACCTTTATAAACTCTAATTTCGTAAGATTTGGAGTAATTAACGAAGAGTATTTAGACGAAGGCAATAATCTTTCGCTCCTCCATACCGACCTGTTTTCCGGTAAATCAATAAAAAAAGAGTTAAATTTAATTAAAGCGGGTAAATCGTTCGAAAGAGTTTTAAACAGGATGAGAACCAAGAACGGAGTTAATATTTCTTTGGTTGTTAAGGGTGTTCCGCTTTATGACGAAGATGTATTTAACGGCGGTTTGCTCGTGTTAGAAGATATTAAAGTTGCCGAAGAAAACAAATTAACTGTTGACTTAAATGATTCCGGTAAATTAACAGAGTTGATAGACGGTATAAGTGACCTTGTTTTTATTACAAATGAAGATGGTTTACTTTTTTATTTAGGCGGTAAACAAGCCGGAATTTTAAATCCTGTGGATGAGAAAATTGCGGGGAAATCCGTTTTTGAACTATTTAGCTCAGATGCATCTTTAGTTCTTTCTGAAACTTTCCCTAAAGTTTTAAAAAACCGGTTCCCCGAAAATATTGAACTTCATACTAAGATTGATAATGAGTTACGCTACTTTAACGGTACTGTTTCTTCAAGCGATTCAGGAAAGGGGAAATATCTTTTTACTGCTCTTGTTGACCTTACCTCACACAACGAAAGCCTCATTTCACTTAAAACCCAGATTCAAGAATTAGAGAAATATGCCGATATTTCAAATGAGATAAACGATGCAATTATCGGAATTGATTTTCACGGCGATATTAAGTTTTGGAATAAGGGAGCAGAAGCTTTTTTCGGCTTTCACAGGAGTGAAATTCACGGTAAATTTATTGAAAGGGTGATTTCATCAATAGATAAACTTCATTGGAAATCAATAATTAAAGAAGTGAAAGAACAAGGGGCTAAAGTACTTAAAATTAGCTTCACTCACAAAAACGGTACTTCTATTATCGCTTCTTTAAATATGAGAAGGGTTGATACCGAAGAAGAAAATCAAATTGTAATTTTATGCAAAGATATCACCGAACTTGAGTTAAGAAACCGGAAAATTGAAGAAAGTAACTACCGGTTATCGCTTATATTTAACAATTCGAGCGATATTATCTGTAATTTTAATGACAACGGAGCAATTTTAGATTATAATCCCTCCTTTTTAGAGTCATTCGGATTTACGCCAGAACAAATCGAAAATTTGAATATTATTGATTTGATACACCCGTTATCTCGCGAGAAACACGGCTTAAGTATAGAGAAATTAACTGCTAATGGTACTCAAAGATATGAGCTTTTTCTAAACGGAAATAAAGGCGAAGCTCTGGTTGCAGACGCCAGATTTGTTGAAATTCCTTCTAAAGTATCTGATGAAACCCTTCATACGGCTATTTTTAAGGATATTTCTCTTCAAAAAAAAGCTACACAAGATCTGCTTTTAATGCAATCAATTTTTGATACCTCGAGCGACGGTATTTGCGTTGTTAATAACGGTAAAATTAGTTTTGCAAACGATTCTTTTGTATCAATTTTTAGTTATTCTTCTCAAATAGAGATTGTTGATAAGCCATTAAGTGAATTGTTAGAGATTGGTTCAATAGAAAAATCATCCAAAAGAAAATCATCCGCAAGAGAAAAAGCGGTTCAAGAGGTTAAAGGATTCAAAAAAAACGGCGAGATTTTTGATGCAGAGGTTTCTGCATCCGATTTTAGCGTTAATGATAGCGTTTTTATAGTCTATATTGTTAGAGATATAAGCGAGAGTAACCGTGCAAAGAAACTGCTTGAAGATTCTGAAGAAAAATATCGATCATTAGCTGAAAATTTAGAAGATTTTTTCTGGATTTCGGAAAGAATCAACGAAGTTATGAAACCCATTTTTATCTCTCAGGCAGCAAAACGAATTACGGGTTATAATCCGAAAGATTTCCTCAAAAATCCGCTTTTAATGTTTACCTTAGTGCATCCCGATGACCTGAGCAATTATTTCTTAGGATTAAAGAAGTTTTTCAAAAATAAGTATAAATCAACGGCTTCATTTGAATATAGAATTTTACATAAGTCGGGCGGTGTTGTATGGATTAGAAATAAACTTTCGGTAAATCGTAATGAAGAAAAGATAATTAAAATATATGGGTTGGTAAGTGACATTACCGTTCAAAAAAGAGCAGAAGAAGAGATAAAATTATCAGCAGAAAATTTACAGAAGTTAAACGAAACAAAAGACCGGTTTATATCAATTATTTCTCACGATATGAGAACTCCTTTTAGCTCCATTCTCGGTTTTACTGATCTTTTAATGAGTGATGATGATTTAGATAAAAGCGATGTAAGGCAGTATGTTGGTTTTATTCAAGATTCTACTAAAATGATGCTTGGATTAGTAAATTCGCTTCTTGATTGGACAAGGTTACAAACAGGCAGAATTAGGTTTGAGCCGGTAAAGTACGATATTAAAATTGTTGCTCAAAAATCGATTAGTGCGGTTTCAGGTGCGGCTCTCCAAAAAAATATAGAAGTAATAAACACAATTCCGAAAGATTTAACAGTTTTAATAGATGAAAATTTGATGCTTCAAGTGTTTAACAATCTACTTTCAAATGCTTTGAAGTTCACACCGGCAGGAGGTAGAGTAACCGTTTCAGCAAGCCCCGTAATAACCGGCAGGTTCATTGAAATAAATGTATCGGATAACGGCGTAGGTATATCTGAAAAAGACATTCCTAAGGTTTTTAATGTGGATTTGAAGTTCACAACCGCCGGTACGGCAGGTGAAAAAGGTACCGGGTTAGGGCTCTCTTTAGTTAAAGAGATTATCGAAAAGCACGGAGGTTCAATTTGGTTAGAGAGCAAACTTAATCAAGGAACAACATTCAAATTTACACTTCCTTTTGCTTCTGCTCACTTTTTGTTGGTTGATGATAGCAGCACCGATCTAATTTTGTATTCCAAACTTATCAAAAATGTTCTTGATGATTACGGAATTGAAACTGCCAAATCAGTTCAAGAGGCAGTTGAAAAGATACAAAAAAATCCTCCCGCAATTTGCATTACAGACCATCAACTTGGTACAATGACAGGATTTGACCTACTAAACATTGTTAATTCTATGCCCGCCAAATATAAAACGCCCTTTATTGTTCTAAGCGGAGATATAGGAACAAGTGAAATTCTTGCTTATAATGATTTAGGGGTTGAGTATATTTTCAAAAAACCGGTAAATCTCGCAAACTTTAAAGAAGGGATTGAAAAAACTTTGAGTAAATTGCCCGGTAAAGGCTTAGGATAATAATTTCTTTAGCATAACCGGTTTACACCAAAGAGAAAACCACAGCTTCAAAAGAATTATTTGCGGTAATAGTAGTTTTTACCCTTCCTATAATTTAGCCTTTAAATTTAATTTTTTACCCTTATTTAAGTAGAAATTGATTATTTACTCACACAAATTCAAAAAGCTGAATATTTAACCCAAAAAAATCATCTTTAATGAGCGGTAACGAATATTAAATTTGTCTCAATTAACGCATTTATCTATATTTGAAGTTTAATTTTAGTAAAAATCTACCGGAAATTTGAACGGAATAAATCTAACAAAACTACCTAACGGTTTAACTGTATTAAGCGAAAATATCCCCTATATTAAATCTTTTTCTTTAGGATTTTGGCTTAATAAAGGTTCAAGGGATGAGAGTCCGGATAATAACGGTATTACGCATCTGCTTGAACACATGCTTTTTAAAGGCACCCCTACGCGTTCTGCAAAAAAGATTTCGGAAGAAATTGAGTTGTATGGCGGTTATATAAACGCATTTACCTCAAAAGAGCACACCTGTTTTTATGTAAGAGGGCTCGATAAACACTTCGGAAGGTCATTTAAAGTTCTTGCAGATATGCTCCAAAATCCTCTTTTTAAAGAAAAGGATATTAAAAACGAGATTTCCGTAATTTTAGACGAAATGGCTGACGGTGAAGACAACCCTGACGAGCTAATTTTTGATATGTTTGAGGAACAGCTACACAGAGATTCAAAACTCGCTTTTCCGGTTATCGGTAACGAAAAGAATGTAAAAAGTATTAGTCAAGAAGTCTTAAAAGATTTCCATTCAAAAAATTTCATACCCGAAAATTTGTTGGTTTGTGCCTCCGGCAATATCAATCATGACGATTTATTAAAATTAGTTGAAAAATACTTTAAACTCGAACAAAAATCAAAGATTGAACAAGTATTAACTCCACTTCCAAAAATAGAAGAAAAATTTGTTTTGCAAAAAGATTTCGGACAAATTTACTGTATAACCGGCACTAAGGCACCGGGAATTTTATCGAACAAGCGTTTAGAATTGAACATACTTTCGCTAATATTGGGAGATGGATCGGCAAGCAGGTTATATCAAGAAGTCAGAGAAAAACTCGGAATTTCGTATCAAATTAATTCTTTCATAAATTTCTATTCTGAAGTTTCTTCTTTTGGAATCTATTTTTCTACCGGTAGCGAAAAAAACACGGTTAAAGTTCTAAAAGTGATAGATAACGAGTTTAAAAAGTTGAAAATAAAAGAAGTTACGCCCAAAGAATTACAACGGGCAAAAGAATTATTAAAAGCAAATATTATTCTAAGTTTAGAAAGTGCCACAAATAGAATGATAAGATTAGCAAATTTGATGTTAAATTACAACAGAGTTGTTCCGGTTGAAGAGGTTACAGCAAAAATAGACGCAATTCAACCTGACCAAATTCAAGTTTTGGCTAATGAAGTATTAAATCAAGAAAATTTTATCAAAGTATTTATAAAACCCAACAGCAAAGTTATTATAACCGCAGCATAGGAGAAGAAATTATATGGGTAAGATTGTATTAGACGGTAATGAAGTAGATTTTAAACAAGGGCAAACAATTATTGAAGCTGCAAAAGATGCAGGAGTTGAAATTCCTCACTTTTGTTGGCATCCCTCTCTTTCAGTTTCGGGAAACTGCCGTGTTTGCTTGGTTGAAGTTGAAAAAATGCCGAAGTTGGCTATTGCCTGTGCTACTCAAGCATCAGAAGGCATGGTAGTTAACACTAATTCAGGTAAGGCTTTAGAAGCCCGCAGAGCTGTTATGGAGTTTCTACTCATTAATCACCCGCTTGATTGCCCTATATGTGACGAAGCAGGTGAATGTAAATTACAAGATTATACTTACGACCATAGCATTGGCGAAAGCCGCTTTACTGAAACAAAAACTAATAAAGACAAGAGGGTTCAGTTAGGACCTCATGTTATGTTTGACGGAGATAGATGTATCTCCTGCTCAAGATGTATCAGATTTTGCGATGAAATAGCCGGTGAAACAGAACTGACTTTTGTTAAAAGAGGCGATAGAGTTACAATTACCACCTTCCCCGGCAAAGAATTAGATAATCCTTACTCGTTAAATGTTGTTGATATTTGCCCCGTTGGTGCTTTAACAAGCAGGGATGCCAGATTCAGAGCTAGAGTTTGGGATATGTCGCACACAAACACAATTTGTAACGGCTGCTCAAGAGGCTGCAATACCGAAATGTGGGTAAGAAGCAACGAAATTGTAAGATTAGTGCCACGCTTTAACCCCGATGTTAATTCTTATTGGATGTGTGATAACGGAAGGTTAAATACTTTCAGATTTGTTAACGCCGAATCAAGAGTGGATGGTCCGCATGTTAGACGCGAAGGTAAACTTACTAAAGTTACCTGGGATGAAGCATTAGGCAGTATATCTTCCGAAATTAAAGGTATAAACGGAAAAGAGATAGCTTTTATAGGCTCCCCCTTTGCCACAATTGAAGATAATTACATCCTTTCAAAATTAGCAAAGAGCCTGCATTCAAAAAATATTGATATGCCGGAATATATTATACCGGGTAGCGCTGATGATATTTTAATTCGCGAAGATAAAACACCTAATTCAACCGGTGCTAAATTAGCGGGAGTTGTTCCTCAAAAAGACGGTTTAAATTTAGACGGTATAATGAAAGCCGTTAAAGAGAAAAAAATTAGAGTGCTTTTTGTGATGGAAGAAGATATTGCCCTTCTAAAACCTGAGTACGCCGAAGCATTAAAAACTATCGAATTTTTGTTTGTAATGGCTTCTAATTTTAACTCAACCACAGAATTTGCTAATGTAGTTTTACCGGCTGCAACTTATGCCGAGAAAAACGGAACTTGGATGAATTTCCAGAAGCGTTTACAAAGAATCAGACCCGCCGTTACTACTCTTGATATGGACAGGAGTTTAGATGGTTTAGAAATGAGCCGCCTCGATAAATTTGGCACAAAATGGGATAGATGGGGCAATTACAAGAAATATGACGCCCGTCCCTCTTGGAGAATATTAGTTGAATTAGCCGGTTTAATGGGCGATAAAATGAAATTTAGAATGGCTGAAGAGGTTTTTGATGACGCAGCTAAACATATTGAAGAATTGCACGGCGTTACTTATGACGAAATTGGTGAATCCGGTTTCGAATTAACAAAAAAAGCCGTAAAAGTTTAACGGAGATACTTTATTTATGGATATGTTCACTCTATTTGCAGTCAAATTGATTCAGGTATTAATCATAGCGCAAGTTATGCTTCTTACTGTTTCGTATTTGGTATATTTTGAACGGAAGATTAGTGCGTGGGCTCAAAGCCGTGTAGGTCCTAACAGAGTTGGTCCCGCAGGTTTATTGCAGCCCTTTGCCGATGTTCTTAAACTTCTGTTAAAAGAAGATATTATGCCCGAAAAGGCAAACAAATTAGTTCACATTATTGCGCCAATCATTGCACTTTTTGTTGCATTTACTACTTATGCCGTTATTCCAATAGGTCCGGATATCACACTATTCGGATTAAACATTCCGTTATCGGTTGCACCCGAAATAGATATGGGTATATTGTATGTTCTTGCATTAACTTCAATAGGTGTTTACGCAATTACATTTTCGGGTTGGTCATCGGGTAGCAAGTACTCACTTTTAGGCGGTATTCGTTCAAGTGCCCAGATGATTTCGTACGAAATATCGATGGGCTTTGCAATTGCCGGCGTACTTTTAATGGCAGGTTCAACTCTTCCGACAAAAATAGTTGAGTTACAATCAGGTTGGATGTGGAATGCTATTGTTCAACCAATCGGATTTATAGTTTTTGTAGTTTCAGCATTTGCCGAAACAAATAGACTACCGTTTGATTTACCCGAAGCGGAGCCGGAACTTGTGGGCGGATTTCACACAGAATACAGCTCAATGAAGTTTGCAGGATTTTTCCTCGCAGAATATGCAAATATGATTATTGCTTCCGCTTTAATTGTTACTCTATATTTAGGCGGTTGGCAAATACCATATATTGAAACATTAGGCTGGGCACCCGAAATAGTTATTCCTCTTCAAATTGGTGCTTTTGCATTTAAATTGGGCGCCTTGTTATTCTTCTTTATTTGGGTAAGATGGAGTTTGCCAAGATTTAGATATGACCAACTTATGGATTTAGGTTGGAAAGTTATGTTCCCGCTCTCGCTAATTAATATTGTTTGGGTTGCGGCAATTATTATGATTTTCGGAATTAAGTAACATTTAACAGTGTTTCTTAAAGTAAATTGCTAATATTTAGGAGTTTTTATGGCTAAGAAAAAAAGAATGAAAGACTTGACACTTTGGGAAAGAATTTATCTTCCTGAAGTTGCTAAAGGGCTTTCTATCACTCTACAAAATATGTTTAGACCCGCTTTCACTATGGAATATCCCGAAGTGAAATTTATGCCGCAAGGTTCTTATAGAGGCAGACCTGTTCTTGTTTTGGAAGAACACGGTGGTGAAAGGTGCGTTGCTTGCGGGCTCTGTTCAAGAGTTTGCCCCGCTTTAGCTATCGAAATTCAAGCCGGCGAAACCGACAGGGAGAAAGAACGCTACCCCGAAAAATTTGAGATTAATATGCTTAGATGTATTTTCTGCGGTTTGTGCGAAGAAGTTTGTCCCGAAGAAGCTATTGTTATGAGCAAAGATTACGAGCTTGCTTTTACTAAAAGAGAAGATGCTATTTACGGAAAAGATAAACTTTTAGTGCCCGTTGCAGAACTTCAGGATAGAATTGAATTTTTAAGAAGTTTTAAATAAATTTCTTTATAGAATTTTAAAAGTAAAAAAGGCAAGGTTTTCATCTTGCCTTTTTTTGTTAAGTTTTTTTACCTTATATAAAAATTACATAAACTGGGGCTTTGGTTTTATTCATTGCAGAATAAAACACTGCTTAGTAAACCTCTATTTTACAAACCTTTCTAATACACTTCCTTTTTTGACCAATCCTTTTAAATCAGCGAAAGGAATTTTATATTCAAATTTACGCTCGTCAAGCACTTCAAAAGAATTGAAGCAGAAATATAACCCGTCATTTCCTATAAGAAAAGCCGGTGCATTAAAAAATTTACCTTCATAAAAAGGTGACATTGTATATTCATACTTTTTGGTTGTTTCATTAAAATGCTTTTCGCTAATTTTCAAAAACTCTGCATTTTTAGAAGAGTCAATAACATCAGTGATTTTTAATATATTGCCCGTTGCTTTATCGAAACTGAAATAGGACACCATTACACTGGTTGGTGCCATATCAAAAGACATCGTTATTTCCATATTAACTGATACAACACCTTGTGAATCTAAAACCTGAGATGTTGTACCTTTGAAATAACGCTCAAGAACAGACCCTTCATTAAATTCTAATGTTTCAATAAAATCTGCTTTTAAAAATTCAAAGAGTTTATCTGCTGAATTTACCCTGATTTCATCACCATCGATG
>JACSRR010000018.1 GCA_014879635.1 Ignavibacteriaceae bacterium
GAGTTCAGGGTAAGAATAAACTGGAAGATGATCAGATAAAAAATGTACCAGAGTTAAACATGTATTTATTTTCGGTCAGATATAAAATTGAAATTGAGATAAGAAAAATTTGGGAAAATTCAATTGGAAACCATAACTTGAAGAAAAAAACACCCCTCTTTCAAATGTTAAGAGAATTGTTTGCTAATGATTACATCGACATTAATTTATATGAACCTCACAAGGAAATACTAGCAATAACAAGTTTAGGTATCCATGGGGAAAAAATATCGGATATTCAATCTAGTTTTGTAAAAGATATTGCTCCCAGACTAATAGCTACCTTAGAGGAAAAAAAATAACGACCTTAAGTTTTGTGCTTTTATGTCTATAAAGAAAAGGTTTTGATTTGATGAATAATGTATTAAGACATTTCTAATTGTTTTCTATTTTTCATATTTTTCGATCATCTTCACAAAATCACCTAAACCCTCTTCGGCAAGTTCAATCATTTCGGGGTCATTATTCGCTCTTCTAAACGATTCTTTGTATTGCTTCCGTTTTTCTTCGCTATAAACAAATTCGAGAATATGTGATATACTTATCTCTTTCATAATTTTAATAATAACATTCCATTTTTTAACATGCAATATTATGTTGAATGTAGACTTACATTGAATTATTTTATAGAAATATTAACTAATATATCAAATGAAAAAACTACTCACTTCTTTATTCTTTCTTGTTTTAATTTTAGCAGCGCAGAATATTTATTCACAAAAAGCCTATGATGTTGAAGGCAGGTATGCAGTCGGTAAAACATATTGTACCATTGAGTGGAGCGAAAGCTCGAAAGCTTTCCGCGTCTATTGGGATAACGGCACCGGCTATACGCTGCTGTTCTACAGCGATGAATACCCTAACGGCAATATTGTTTACACTGAATATGAAAATGACGGCGTAACATATACCGGGACATTCACATTTACAGACAGCGCATGCAATACGGGCACATATGACAGGTGGGACGGCAAGCAGTTTTCGATAAGGAAGCGGTAAAACGACCCCTCCCCAGGCAACGCTGAATAGAAAATAATATTATATTGTTGCGCTATTAGAGGTAACATATGGTCTTTATTATGACTTTTTGGGTATTTTTGAACATCAGTTGAAGTCCACTGAAATAATAGTTATATTTAATATATGAAATCAATAGTAATAACACCAAAAACCCGCACCGAACTGGATTTATTATCAGCGCTTTTGAAAAAGCTAAATATAGAGGCAGCATATATAAATCCGGAAGAGAAAGAAGATTTAGGATTGAAAATATTAATGAGGCAGTCAGATAGAAAAAAGATTGTTCCCAAAAGCAAGGTTATCAGAAAACTTAAGTCAGCATGAAAATAGTTTTTCTTTCAAAATTTTACAAGGATTTAGGTAAAATTAAAGATAAGAATACGAGGGAGCGGCTTTTGAAAATTATTGAAGAGATCGAATCTGCCAACTCCCTTTTGGATATTAACAATATAAAAAAATTATCGGGAGATAAAATATCCTATCGAATCAGACTTGGTGACTATAGATTAGGAATTTTTTATGAAAAAATACAGTTGAACTTGTTCGCTTTGTTCACAGAAAAGATATATATAAAGTTTTTCCATAAAGCCGTTTAATTGTGCGCCTCCAAGTCTCCGCCTGGAAACCAGGGAAAACGGAAAGATTGCATCCTCCCTACCGCTTCATGGTTTTTAGGCAGGTGTCACTTCGTTCCGCGCAGGTTATTTCAAATTTGAAACAAAAGTCCTTTGCGCCAAGTATCATATAAAAAAGGAGATTACAATGATTTCTCTGTTTATTTCTCTGATGCTGATCTTCACAGTAT